>JAKSNM010000005.1 GCA_024399785.1 Paludibacteraceae bacterium | reverse complement strand
AAAACTTACTATTTTTATGAAAAGTATTACGATTTTTAAGATAAGACATTTTTTATTTGCATATTTGAAAAATATGTTGTAATTTTGTGGCGTCTAAAAAAAGACGTCTAATACGATAAAAAACTTTACTTTTTTTAATATGATATACGAATTCTACACAGCAAACACAGCGATGTTTCTTTATTGGCTCATTTATGGAATCATTTCAGGTCTTATATTGTCTATAGCAATATATATGTTTGTCTCGCCGCGCCCTGCGTCGCTGGTGGACTATCCTGTCTCTGTGCCCTTGCGTAAGGCGGTGGGTGCGATTTTTATTATGGTGGCGTTGGAGGTAGTAGTGTCGGTAGGAATTATGTTTTTCCTAGATCAGTTCACAGCGCATAGTGCGCTTTGGTATATGACAGATTGGGGTGCCAGTTGTTTGCAGCAGTTGTTGGCAATACTGTTTGTGCCTGTTGTCTGCTATTTCTTGCAGGCTGTGTTGCAGGGGGAGAATAGATTTTCGATGTATGCTATTATATTGACAATGCTATTCCCGCTATTTTTGCTGGCATGGACGATTGTATTTGGCATGACTCATACGGAATTGGAGTCTGCTGCTTTTTGCCGACATGTGTTGTATATCGTGCGTGTTTACTGGGCTATCTTTACTATCAATTTGTTGTATTTCTACACAAAGGCGGTGAGACGTTATCAACTCCATTTGCATGATGCGTATTCGGATATTTCCAATCGCCATGTGACGTGGTTGTATGTATTGGGTGTGTTAAATGTGATATACATAGGCTGGTTTATTGTGGTGTGTGTAACAAATATCTCGTTCCATACAGGGGCGATGGTGGGGCAAGTGCTTGCATTGGGCATTACGATCTATACCTGCTATCATGTGGATCGTCAGCAGTTAATTACCTGGGAAGTGCCTAGTGAAGAGACCTGCGTGGATGAAGACCTGCCAGTATTGAAGGAACTGGATGCGAAAATGGAGGAGTGGCTAGAGAACAAGGGCTACTTGAGTACAGATCTAACGCGAGATGATTTGGCAAGGGCCTTATCAACCAATCGCACGTATTTGAATATGTATATGACGTCCAAGGGTGTATCGTTCTATAAATTCATCAATGTTCATCGGATAGAGTATGCGATTTCGTTGTTGCAGGACGAGGAGAAACAGCCTCTGCTTTCAGAGGTTGCCACAGCGTGTGGATACAAGAGTTTAGAGGTGTTTTCCCGCCAGTTTAAGCTAGTAACGGGCACCACACCCAGTTCATACAGGGGGGGGGGCGTAAAAACCCCTTAAATGACGCGTGATTAAGTGCTTGGATTTGATAATTTGTCAAATTCGTTTGATAATTTGTCAAAAAATGCCCTCACGCGCATAGAATCCTTGTATATGTAGAATAAAAGTTGTACCTTTGCACCCCATTTTAAGAAATAGGTTATTTATAAAATAAAAATTAGGTATGAAAAAGATTGTGTTTTGTTTGTTCGCTATTGCTATGCCATTATGTTTGATGGCGCAGTTGCCTTATGATACAGAGATGACGCAGAGTCATTTCAACAATGGTGCAGTTGTGGGTAAGACTACAGATTGCAGTTGGTCGCTTGGTGCTGTGTCGGTGGGCAACCTCTTGCATGTGGAAATTCCTATTATCTCGCCTGACCCTGCGGACAATTCGGGTATTATCGTTTTGCCTGCGGTGGGTCTGCCTGCACAAATAGATTTGCAATACCGTTCGTTGAGCAAGGGTACGATTAGTATAGAGGAGTCGGCGAATATGTCTTCGTGGACTATGGTGTGGTCGCAAGAGGTAACAACAGAACTGATATCAGCGGTACCAATTAGTGCCAAATTGAGTTCATCCACACGCTATATCCGTTTGCATTATGTAGGATTTAGCACGGTTTATTTTAGCAAGATTAAGGTAACGGAGTGGAAAGAACTGTCTGTTAGTACAGATGAGTACCGATTTGCCAATGCTATGGTAGGTGATCCTGTGGCTACCAAGTCGGTAAAGGTGAATTGGACCAATATAGTGGCATCGGTAACGAGCACCAATCCTGCCTTTACGGTTTCGACTGCTTCTATCGGTGAGAAGAACAAGGAGAACCAGACCACCAATCTGGTGATTTCCTATCAGCACGATGTGTATGGCAGTCACGAGGGGGAGATTGTGCTAGAGGGTGAAGGGCATAAAGTAGTGATACCTGTTAGTGGTACTACCTCGCGTTATGAGCAACATTTGACGTGGAACCAAACTTTGGGCAGCTATCCTGTAACAGTCAACTTGTTGTTGTCGGCTCATACGGAATATGGTGCGCCGATTACCTATACCAGTTCAGATTCGTCGGTGGCTTGGGTAGATAGTTTGGGTCATGTGCAGATAGCGTGTGCAGGTATGGTAGATATAACGGCTCAGCAGATGGGCACCTATATGTATGAACCTACCGCAGCTATTACCAAGTCGGTTACGTTTACCAAGGTAGATCCTGTGGTGGCTATCTTGGCAGAGGAGATTACCTATGGTCAGGCTGCTAGCGAGGTGGTGCTGACGGAGGTTACGGGCAATCTGCCAGGCACGATGGCTTTTGTAGATATAGCCCCCGACTCGGTGTTGGATGCAGGTGTGTATGATTTGGAAGTGCGTTTCACGCCAGAGGATCTATGTGCATACAATACGGTAGAGCGTATGGTGACGTTGGTGGTGAATCAGGCAGCCCAGACTATAGCTTGGGCGCAAGAGCAGACCACGCTAAAGGTAGATGAGACGATAACGCTATCGGCAGCAGCCAGCAGTGGATTGCCATTGACCTATGCGTTCACGAATTGCAATATCACGCTAGATGGCAACCAAATGACGGGTTCAGAGGCAGGCGATGTGCTGGTGATTGCGTTCCAGCCAGGGAATAAGAATTATCTGCCTACTACGGTAGTGATGCAAGCGTTCTTGGTAGAGGATGTTACTCCTGTTCCTACGTCAGAGCGTCAGATAGCAGCATCGCCCACGTTGGATGAGTTGAATGAGTTTGGTCAGAAATACTACCACAATGGCGAGGTCTATATCTACTATCGTGCCCACATCTACACTTCCGAAGGTAAATGTGTGAAGTGAGTGTGATAAAGTAGATTAACTAGAAAATAGTATGTCTAAAGAAAACGAAATAGTGCAAATAGAGTGAGAGTATGAAGCAAGAAGATATCATAGCATTATTCCAACGTTTTGAGGCAGCAGTTCTCAAACATGAAGGTGTTGAGTTTTGGAGCGCACGTGATTTGTGCCCACTATTCGGATATACTCAGTGGCGCAATTTTATTCCTGCAATAGAGAAAGCAAAAGAATCTGCTGAAACCGCTGGGATGCAGGTGTTTGAACATTTTGCGGACGTCCGCAAATCATCGCCAATGCCTAATGGTGGCATGCGAGAAATAGATGATGTTCTCTTGACTCGCTATGCATGCTATTTGATTGCACAAAATGGTGACCCAAGGAAAGACGAGATAGCTTTTGCTCAAAATTATTTTGCAGTACAGACACGTCGAGCCGAGTTGGTTCAGCAGAGGATATTAGAATCAGAGCGAGTAGTTGCTCGCCAAAAGTTGCGCGAGACAGAGACAAGATTGTCGGAAGTGATATATGAACGTGGTGTAGATGACAAAGGGTTTGGGTATATTCGTTCGCTTGGAGACGCTGCACTCTTTGGGATGAAAACGCAGGATCTCAAACAACGTTTTGGTGCAGGTACTAAGCCGTTGGCAGATGTGTTGCCTACAATTGGTATTAAAGCAAAAGATTTGGCAGCAGAAATGACAAGTACCAATGTAGTAGCGAAAGACCTGTATGGAGTAAGACCAATCTCTAAAGAGCATATAGATAACAATGTCGCTGTGCGTGAGATGTTGCGGAGTCGAGGCATAGAGCCGTCTCAACTTTCACCAGCAGAAGATGTGAATAAAGTTGCCCGTCGCATAAATGCAGATAAAAAGAAAGTGTTGAAGGGTAAAAACTAACATAGTAACTTTAAAAACTACAAAGATATGAAAAAACTTAATTTAGTCAAATCGTTAACAAGAGTTATAAATAACATCCCTGCCCTTCGAGGGAAGACTAGGATGGGTCTCCGCTTGCTTATCCTTTGCTTATCCCTTGCTGTTTTGGGGGTGAATGATGCGTGGGGAGCATGGACAGATACTCAAAATAAACAATTAAGTGCTTCAGATTACTATAAAGAAAATAAATGGTATGTTGTGTATGATCTTGCTGAGTATTCGTTTGGAGTAGAAATAAAAGAAGCACATGAGGAAACTTTCCAAGGTCCAGGAAAGAAGGTGTCATTTAAAGCTCATGGTGTGGGGTCTGTGTTGGGAGGTGGCAAGAAAAACCTTTACTATAGATACTATGATAATTCGGGAGAGCATGATGTGGATTTAGGAACTTTAGATACTAAAAACTATCAACCATATTCATATGATTTAACAAAGGATGTTACAAAAATCTCTTTTGTCACAAAGGCAGGACATGAATATAACAAATATGTTAAAGATGTTAAGGTGGAGATGGCCAGTTACCTTTACGTGACAGCACTTGATAAAGCAAGTGACAGTTATGACTTTGGTAGTGCTAAAATAAATGAAGCCGATGTATCAGAAACATTCCGTATATATTATTGTAATGGTGGTGGATACAAAAACGGTGCATCAAGTGCAACATCTTTATCCATAAGCAATACCAATACAACCAATTTTTCAACAAGTATAAGTTCTAAAAGTATCTCTGCAGGTAGTTTTGGTTACTTCGATTTAGAAATCACTTACAATCATAAGAATGCTGGAAACAATCAATCGGCTACGATAACAGTGGCAGATGGGGGTGGTTATTCTGTAAACATTTCGGTTTCTGGTACAACTGAAAAATATGATCCGACAATAACTTGGCTGGTTGCTGACCAAATTGCTAATGGAGAAATAATTCCTGAAAATCAAGTAGCAACAACTCCAAACGAGGGCTGTACTATCACTTTTGAATCAAGCAGCACAGAAGTTGCAAAATTTGAAAATGGTAATTTGGTAGCTGTAAGTGCGGGAGATGCAACAATTACAGCCCATGTTTATGGTACAAATGTATTCGCTGATAAAGATTATACGAAAACAATCTCGGTTACTAACAAAACTATTCAAACTATCACGTGGAGTCAAAGTTTAACAGGATTGAAAACAACAGATGCTCCTGTTCAACTGAATGCAAGCGCCTCTAGTGGATTAGCATGTAGATATGTGTCATCTGATGCAAACGTTGTTTCTGTTTCGGGTTCTACTTTAACAATTGTTGGCGAAGGTGAAGCATTTGTAACAGCATATCAAGATGGTAATGGAGAGTATGCAGCAGCAACACCTGTTGAACAAGCAGTTTTGGTTTTTGACCCAACCCAACCTTGTCCCTCTCAGATTACTTTGCAAGGTTCTTCGGTCAATATCGAAAATACAGGTAAAGAATATCCAGTAGAATGTCCTAAGAAAATAACTTTTGACGAAAAAAGTTCTAGTATATTGACTGGGAAGAACCTTTATGTACGACAAAAAGTTGATGGACAGTGGCAACAAATATATGAGCAAACAGATAGATCTACAAGTTGGAAAAATGGCATCACCATCACATCTGCCAACGGATTGAGCATAAAAGCAACAGCTATTGAAATTAGAACAGATGCGACTCAAGGACATGATTTCCGAAACTTGGTATATGAACGTGAAACACACACAACTCCATCTATAGAGTCCCTTTCTTTTACAGCATATGTGGGTACAAATCCTAAAGATCAAACATTTACGGTAGATAATGCGAATTCAAAGATATTCGTATCGTGTACCAATGCTAATTTTACTGTGTCTCCAAGTAGTTTTGGTGATTGTGGGTTATACATAAATCAAACAATCACAGTGGGATATAATGCTCCTTCAGAAGCTAGAACAGAACCAGAAACTGGTGCGATTGTATTCACCAACCACATGGAACAAGAGGTTGGACGAGTAAGTTTGTCTGCAACTGTTAACAAAATGGATCAACAAATAACGTCTCACAATATAGGTAATTCGTATAAAACGACAGATAAAATTACACTATCTGCGGTAGTTAACTCTGGTTTAACAGATTTTACCTATACTCCAAGTCCAAGTGATGTTGCCAATGTAATAGGAAGTGTGCTTACATTCAACAAGTCATGTGACAACTTATCTATAACAATCAATCAAGCAGGTACAAGTAAGTATAATCCAACTTCGTTAGTTGTAAATAATATCACTGTCTCCAAAGTTACCCCTACTATTGTGACGGCTCCTACAGCCACATCTATCGTATATGGTACGGCTTTGGCACAGAGTCAGTTGGCGGGAGGTTTGGTTAAAGTGAATTATCAAGGACAAGAAACAACCTTGTCTGGTTCGTTCAATTGGGCAGAAGTAGGAGCAGTAAAACCTGCTGGCGCGACATCGTATCAAGTGGTTTGGACTCCTACAGAGACTGCACTCTATAATACAGCAACTACTTCGGTTCCTATTACAATCAGCAAAGCCACTCCTGCTATTACATGGAATGCTTCGGAAGGTCCATATAATTCCAAGGCTGATATCGATGTGCTGACTGCTACATCATCCAACACAGATGATGCAACGGTGTCGTATGCTATCACTTCACAAACACCTGCTGGCATAGCTACTATCTCAAATGGCAAACTAGTGACCACTGGTCCTGGTTCAGTCACAGTGCGTGCTACCACGGCTACGACAGGCAATTTTAATGTGGTGACGATGGATAAAACCTTTACCTTCATTCAACAGAAACCGACCTTTACTGCCAATTATGCACAAGCCGTAGCAGATGGATTGAAAGTAGAGGGTACGATTAGCAATGCCTATACCTTTACCAATACAGATGACCAAATGTATTTTGAGGTAACTACCAATAGCATCTCGCCTATCAATGACGGGAGTAACGATGTGATTGTTTATGACCGCGCCAAAAATACGATTACTGCTAAGAACGCTGGTACAGCTACACTCACCTTTATCCAACCCGCGACTGATATGACAGAAGCAGCAACAGCTTCGTTTACTTTCACAGTTAGCAAATTGGATAATCCTATGACCGTTACACTAGATAGAGAAATACATGTTAACAACGAAATCACTATCTATTTAGGTGATGGTATTATGGTTATTCCTTCTTCACAACATACCGACTCGCCTTTTGAAGGACAACAGTTAGATGGTGCAACATTCGGCACCTACTATCCATCTAGTAATGCTTTCTACGCTGCGGCTACAACGGGTACGGCACATTGCCAAATCACTCAGGCAGAGACCTATAAATATGCTGCCGGTTCAGCCGACTTCTATGTGCATGTTGCCGAATTTACAGGAACTTGTAATGCGTTGGAAATCCAATCAGGTGACATAAGAAATACAAGTAAATCCTGGCCATTGACAGGAGTTGGGGATCAATTATATTGGTCATTGTCAGGTGATAAAGTGGTGATAGAGGTATCTAATACAGGAAATGATGATTGGTATAAAATAGTGCCTGAAAATTATAATGTTAATCCTGTTTCAATGGATGCTTATCCTAATGCTAAGTATATTCGCGTGCGTTCATGGACTGCCCTATCAAGAAATTATAGTTTATATGTAACCCGTAATCAGTTTATCAAGCCCTCTGTTGAAAATCTATACCCGAAGAAAATCTTAAAGGGCGGTACGGCTACGGCTACCTTTGATATTGATTATAGCGTGTGCGATGAAACAGGCTATTATACATACGATGAACAAACCTATTATTTAGACAAGCGCATTCGTCTGCAAAGTAACAACACGGGTAAGATTACCATGAGCCCTGATGGTGTGCCGGGCACTGCCAATCCAAGTGGCAAACAAACAATCACTGTGACTTACCACTCAGACGAAGTAGGCACGGATAATGCCATTTTGGCAGTCTATAACCGTGCAGAGAGACAGCGCGTGTTTGTTTATGCCGAGACCATAGAAAAATGGACTCCTACTGCTCTGTGGAACTATGGCGTAGATGAACAGGTGTTCTATCTCCTTGACGGCGACCAAATACCCGATATCTCTGCTACCGATGACAATGGTGACACCATGACAAAAGTACAATGGAACCTCACTTCTTCCAACACCAACGTTGCCACTATCGTAGATGGCAAGATTCATCCTGTTGGTGTAGGTACAACCACTATCACCGCCTATGTGGTAGCCAATGAGACCTGCTATCAGTCCTTGCCCGTTACACAAAACATCTATATTTCCAATGGTACAACTATTACCCTAAACCCCAATGGCGGTACAGGTGATAACACTGTACATGTCGGCTATGGCAAGACCACTTTGGACAACACACCATCTATGTCCCGTACCGGCTATGCACTCAATGGCTTCTACACCGCATCCACAGGTGGCATACTAGTGGTGAATACCGCCGCTCAATTACAACCCAATACACTCTATACCGACGGCAACAGTCGCTGGATTAGCAAAGAAGCTGCGGCTACTCTCTATGCTCAGTGGACTGCCTTTACTTCTACCGTATCATTCAACCGCAATGGACATGGTGGCACGGGTGCGCTTTCTAGTGTAACAGCTACCTATGATGCCAATATGCCAACTCTGCCTACCTCCCACATCCTATCCGAAAAAGGACACAAGTTCCTTGGCTACTGGGATGACGCTACTGCTGGCACGCAGTATTATACGGAAACGGGCGCGAGCGCGCGCACGTGGGATAAACTTGCCAATGCTACACTCTATGCCCATTGGAAAGGAGATGATTACTATACATGGACTACTCACTTCTATGCCAACGGCACAGTGCCAAGTAATGCGGCACAGCCATATAGCCAATTGGGCGTAACCTACACATCATCCAATCCCGCTATTGTCAGCGTGGATGCCGATGGCAAGACTATGTTTGCCCACAAGGCAGGTTCGGTAGATTTGACCGCCACCACGGCACAAGATCCTACTGGCTACTATTCCGTTATCACAGAAACCAAGACCATCACCATTGATTCGTGCAAGCAGACAGTTATCTTCCCCAAGTTTGAGACCTTCTATGCTGACGAACTAACAGGCAAATTCGTTGCAGACATCGTACTGAACATGGCTTCTGTGGTAGATTCAACCAATGCACCTATTGGACATAATATCCATTTTGCAGTAGTTAGCGGTAGCGATATTGCCACTATCACAGAGAATAGTGGTGTTTATACCTTGCATATCAACTGCCCAAGCGGTAGCGGTACTGCTACAGTGAAAGCGTATGTCTTGGCAGACACGGTGTATAAATATGCCGCCACCACCCAAGATATAGTGATTAAACCAAATGCCGAACCATGTAATACGCAGGTTATTGATAATACACAACATACATTGAATTCGCGGAATCCTTCTTTCTTAGTCAATCTAAATAGTGTACCATACAAAGAACTAGCATTTGATGTTAGTGAAGGTTGGATACAACTGTCTGCGGCATTGTCTATCACAGGTACGGATATACATGGTGTTACAAGAACGTATGAAGCTTTGCAAGAAGGTGATGCTACACATATCACAGTAGATTTGCGTGGTGATACATTGCAGTCGTTGACATTCAGTACATCTTCTGCTACAATTCTTTCAGGTACCTATTATATCAGCAACATTGTGGTAACTCAAAGTCAATACTTGAAGGCAAGCATTGAACGTATAGAAGAACAACCCTATATCAGCGACTTGTTCAGTAAGGACTTTACCGTGACTTATTCCGACAAGACACCTATTCATGCTGTTATTACCAACCACAATGGCATGGTACTGACTCGTGTGGAATTGGATGCTAACGATTGCGGTTACTATGGTACATACCACTATTCTGTTTCCACCACCACTTCTTCATTGGATGTAAATAAGGTGATGAAAGATACCATTTATATCACGACTCCTGCAGGAGATCGCGACACTATCCCCATTCAACTAACCTATGTGCTGGGTGAGTTATACCAATTCGCAAGCGGTGATTATGATTTGACAAAAACTTTGGATTGGGAAGATTTGAATAACTGGTATTTAGGTAGGCAGATGGGTGTGATCATTCACCCCGACCACTTGCCAACCATCAAGAATACGGTGCAACTGTTGAATTCGGCACGCATTAGCAGCCATGTGGAGGTTTATGGCATAGAGCGTGGTGAATATACACCTAGTGATGCGAAGATAATTATCGCTCCTACTGGTGGACTGACCGTCTATAATGGTGATATAAAAGGGCGTGACAAATACAGTGGTAATATCATTATAGAAGCCACCCAACAGCATCAAGGTTATCTGCGTATCTCTCCTAAAGGAACATATACACCTATTTCTTTGAGTGTGGTTTCTCAGTTCGCTACCAAATCAACCTTATCTACAGGTGCCAACAAAGATGCTACATGGCAATACTTCGGTGTTCCTGCCAATGGAGCTGATTTCCGAGTGGATTATAACACATGGTTGTATCAATGGAGTGAACATGATAACTGGGTAGATCTTCGTTCCAAATCGCAACCTGTGCATCTAGAGCCGTTCCAAGGATATGCTATCACGCAATATGGGCAACCTACCTACTCGTTCACTGGTCCTATCTTTATGAAGGATACTACCATAACTCTCACCTATACTGAGGAAGGCATGCAAGGGCAAAACCTAATTGCCAATAGTTTCACTGCCCCAATCGATGCTAAGCGATTCACAATTGAGGACTTTGAGATGCCAACAGAGGACGCAATGGACTATACGTTCTATATCTTCAACTCGGGTAGTTGGAATCAATGGAATAAACAAGCCGAGGCGGGAACATCCTTGGACAATGATGCGCCAGGTACTTATACCGCTATTCCTGCCCTAGGTGCCAAGATGCTAGGTAATGAAGCACCCACCTTGATTGCACCTATGCAAGGTATCTATATTCAAACCTATCAACCTAACTGCTCTATAACGCTCGACTATGCTAAACATGTGTGGTATGCTGCACCATTAGGTGAGTTAGACAATATGAACAATCCTATGCGTGCCCCTCAACGTCGTGCTGTGGCAGAGGAAGAAAATCCTGCTATGACAGAAATTGAAGCCAATATAGCCCGCGAACGTGCTATCCGTGACAGCCTGGCAAATATAGACCAACAAGCAGAAGCATCGCTTAACCACCGTGTGCGCCTGAATGTATATGGCGAAAATAGCGGTTCAGACCATCTGTATCTGCTAGAAAAGGATGCGTTCACACCTAACTACGACAATGGTTATGATGCTTACAAGATGTGGGCTGAAAACGGTTCTGCCGAAATCTACACCACTGAGCAGGCAGGTCAAGCCTATATGTCTGTATCTGCTACCAACCAACTAGAAGGCATGTATGTGGGATTCGGTTCTAGCGATGCATCATACTACAAACTATCCGTTAGTTCGGTAATTGGCAATTCGCTCTACTTGAAGGATTTGACCAACAATGTTGAAATACCACTGGTAGAAGGTGAAACCTATTATTTCAATCAAACATCTAACACGTACGAAGATTTCCGCTTTATGGTGGTACGTCATGAGGAACATGATACTCCTACTAGCGATGACCAAATACTAGATAACATGTATATTTGGACCGATAAACATAATCTACATATAGAAAATGCTTCTGCTTCGTCTTTGGCAAATCTGTATGCAGCAGATGGCAAACTATTGGTCAGCAAGAAAATAGCACATAGTGCTGTAATCAATATTGATCATTTGCCCAATAGCGTTTATCTGGTGAATGTAGATGGTAAACAGATGAAATTTGTAAAAGAATAATTAGGTATTAGTTGAAAATAAAATGAAGTTAGAAGTAAGAAAATGGGTACTGGTAGGCCTTGCTATGCTTGGAGGCCTATCTGTTTCTGCCCAAAGTTTTGGCAGCATGAGTAGTACATCTGCCACATGGGGTAATAGTGGTTATGTGAATGACTACTACTATGGTGAGCAATCTGCTTTCCAAACCGATGATAATATGTTTAACTATGGCAATTCGTTTGTGCAGGACATGGGTTCTACCTCGTCGGATATGTTCGCCGTATCCTCGCGTATGCGCACAGCCGCCTCATCTTTGGTGGCAGGCTCTACGTTGATGGGCTATGAGGAGTCACAAGTTAGAGCATCGCGTGGTGGCGGTATTGCTCCTCCTACCGTCGCTCCTATCGGTGATGGATGGGATGTGCTGCTATTCCTAATGCTACTGGCAATAGGATATGGCGTGTATGTATATAAACAAAAAAACCAAGTTGTTAAATAAAAAAAGTATTAGTTAAAACAAAAAAGATGAAAAAAAAGAGTTACAAAGTATTGTGCGCACTGGGCGCACTACTGATGGGCACAGCGAGTGCCAATGCAATTACTACCACCTGGGAAGGTGCACAACTAAACCATGTTTCAGCAGACCAGCAATCGCTCACAATGCAAGGGCATCATTTCTCTTTGACCTTTGCTGTAGCATCTGGAGAAGAGAATGCGTTGAGTTATTCCAATTCCAACTCAGCATTGGTGATTGGAGCCTGGCAAAATGGCCAGAAAAACTACACACTGTCGTGGAGCAATCCACAAGGTGCTACGCTATCGGTATCTAAAGTAACGATTAGTGCTGAGTCGTATGGTGGTATAGTAGGCGGTCGTACTGCTAAGGCCAAATTGGGTGCCAATGGCGCTGAGGTAGATATTAGAAATATGATAAAAATATATACGAATGTAATCAACGCTAATGCTGCAGATCTAGCCGCAGGCGAGTTGCCTTTCTATGTAAATCGTTCCAACTTTGACGACACCCCTAATACCACAGTCAACAAATTTCAAATGGAATATACCCTTGTTCCTTTTGCACCTGTGTTGGGCGACGTTAAATCGGCTGAACTAGATGTTACCATAGACCCCGAGCAACCTATTACACTGAATCTGAACGAATATTTCTCAGCCTTTGGTGATTTCCAAGATTCAATAAGCTATGTCATCGCATCTGACAACTCTGCCACCATAGCAGATAGCCTATTCTTTGCCACCGATACGGGTACATACACCGTAAAAGCCTATATTGCTGCTAAAGAAAATTGCCATAATGCATCGGAAAATAGCAGCGAAGCACTCACTATTGTGGTAAACCGCATAGCTCCAACTTTGGAAGTGGTGAAAGCAGACTCAACCATCTCTGTTTCTTTGCCAGAAGATACTATCTACTCGATAAACATGCTAGATATGCTCAACTATGCTGGCGACGGTCTAGCATTTGCAGTAGCAGAAGGCGAAGCTGCCAATCTGGTAATAGCCGACTCAGTAGTATATGCCACCAAAGCTGGCGACTATGTGCTGGCAATCGCTTCTGTAGAAGGTCCTCACTATTTGGCTTCTGAAGAGCCTGTGATGGTCAATCTTCATGTAAATGTTCTAGAAAACCAAATCTTTGTAGCTATAGACACCTTAGACACTCTAAACGTTACACTAGAACAAGACTCAACAGTTCGTATCGCCTATAGTGCGATTAACTTAGACGCTGCTATCTATGTAGAGCAATTGACAGGCGAATTAATAGCACGCTATAATGCAGATAGCACCATCACCGCTTTGCAACAATCGGGTGAGGCTACGTTCCGTATCTACCAAAACCAAGATGAGCATTTTGCTGCTGCTGAGGCTATTGTAACTGTTACAGTAGGCCGCATAGCTCCAACCTTGGAAGTGGTGAAAGCAGACTCAACCATCTCCGCTACCGTGAATGAAGACAATATCTACTCAATAGCTATACTAGATATGCTCAACTACGCTGGCGATGGTCTAGCATTTGCAGTAGCAGAAGGCGAAGCTGCCAATTTGGTAATAGCCGACTCAGTAGTATATGCCACCAAAGCTGGCGACTATGTGCTGGCAATCGCTTCTGTAGAAGGTCCTCGCTATATGGCTTCTGAAGAGCCTGTGATGGTTAATATTCATGTAACAGAAGCTGCTACACAAGTAGAGACTACTCTAGAGGATAGCACTAAACTGAACCTGAACGATGTGCTATACGATGTGTTTACCCTAACCGACACCCTAGGCATGCAGTTTATCGTAGAGCCTGCAGGTGTGATAGCTTACGATCCTATTACCAACACCCTATCTGCTATTGCAGCAGGCGAGGCTACGCTAAAACTCTATCAACCTGCTATAGAGGGCAAAGTGGGCGAGATCAACCAAACCTATGCTTTTGAGATATCCGACCCATCGGCTCTGCCTATGGTAAGACAAGCCAACAATGCCCGTAAGGTATTGCATAAAGGTGGTTTGATGATTATCAATGCTGGTAAATGCTACAATGCCCTAGGCGCACGCATTCGCTAAAGAATAGTTTGAATTTCATCGTAGGTAAACCCACGTTGCAATAAGAATCGAAGGAGCTGCTCATGAGTGGCTCCTTTTTTTTGTGCTGCGGCTTTTTTCAGGGCATTGTGATAGACCACAGCATCGATAGAAGTGAGGGCAGTGTCGATAGCACTTTCCTCGATGAATTTGGCAAAAAGTGCCGCTTTTATCTTATTACGCCCCCAACCATGATACGCCACCTGGTCGTGCACAAAAGCGCGGGCATAGCGCAGTTCATCTACAAACCCTTGCTGGGTGAGGTGGTCCAACACAGTAGGTATATCCTCGGCATGACACTCCCACTGACGCAGTTTGAGCCGAACATCGGCCAAACAATGTTCAGCCGTAGCACAATAGCGTTCGGCGCGACTAATCAAGGCTGGCAAGGAGTATTCGATCGTTTCCATACGTGTCTTTTTTTAGTTCGATAGATTCATACCCCTCGTGCTGCATGAGGGCAATCATCTCATTGGCAAAGCGTTGGTTAATCTCAAAAGCCACCATCGGGGCTTTGTGCAGTTGAGCAATGCGGCGGTAGAAACGTAAAGGGTCGGAGTCGGGCACAAAAAGAGCCGTGTGGGGCTCGTAGAGCAGCACATTGTCGTCCATAGTCGCTTTCTCGCTCTCCAATACATAAGGTGGGTTGGAGACAATAAGGTCAAAAGTGCCGATTTCATCGGTAAAAATATCGCCTTGCAGCCAATGTATCTCTACCTGGTTGCGTTGGGCATTCTCTTGCGCTATTGATAGGGCCTCGGCACTGATATCTAGTCCAAACACCTCCCAGTCGGGGTGCTGCTTTTTAATAGCGATAGCAATGCAGCCAGAGCCTGTGCCAATGTCGAGGATGCGTATCTGCCGCGTGTCGCTCGCGTGATTGTTCGCCGTCGGCTCGCCGTCGGGAAAAACACGTAAAATAGCCGCAACCAGTTCGGCAGTTTCAGGACGCGGAATAAGGGTGGCAGGAGTGACTTTGAGATTAAGTCCCAACCACTCGGTATGACCAAAAATATACTGAATAGGCTCTTTTTTTAAAATTCTTTGCAAAATTACTTTGTAATTTGGAATTTTTTTTGTAATTTTGTCGGCTGTAAGGATTTCGGTACGCGACATGCCCGTGGATTCTTCAAGAATCCAGAACGCTAACTCCCGTGCTTCGTCCCTGGAATAGAGTCTGTTGAGTTGCGTGATAATATCGTCTAGGATTTGTTTCACGCTGCAAAGATACAAAAAAATGTTGGATTACGCAAACTATATTGCTAGAACTTTGCATTTAGCCCGTCTGGGTGAATATTATGTGGCTCCCAACCCGATGGTGGGGGCTGTGTTGGTAGATGCCAATGGCGAGATAGTGAGCGAGGGCTGGCACAAGCAATATGGCGGCCCGCATGCGGAAGTGGAGTGTATTGGGAGTTTAGAGTTTAGAGTTGAAAGTTTAGAGGCTTGTACGCTGTTTGTGAATCTGGAGCCGTGCAGCCACTATGGCAAGACACCTCCCTGCGCCAAACTGATAATAGACAAAGGTATCAAGCATGTGGTGGTAGGTATGCTGGACCCCAATCCACTAGTAGCAGGCAAAGGGGTAGCGATGCTGCGCGAGGCTGGGGTAGAGGTAGAAGTGGGCGTGATGGAGCAGGAGTGCAGAGAACTGAACAAACGCTTTATCTGTCTGCACGAGCAGCATCGCCCGTATGTACTGCTGAAATGGGCGCAGACCGCAGATGGGTATATGAACGGACTGATTTCTACACCTGTAACCAAACGATTGGTGCATCAGATGCGAGCAGAGAACATGGCTATACTGGTAGGGTCGAATACCGCCCTGACAGACAACCCCAAACTGCTGACTACCCGTTGGCCAGGTCGCAATCCAATACGCGTGTTGCTGGACCGCCGCGGACGCGTGCCACAAGAGAGCAATATATTCTCAAACGACGCAGAGACTATTGTCTATCGCGACAACACAGATTGGGAATATGTGCTGGCTGATTTGGCCAAGCGGAATATCCATTCGGTGATGGTAGAAGGTGGGGCGCAAGTGCTGAACCATATACTATCTACGGGCATTTGGGACGAGATGCATGTAGAAGTGAGCGATGCGACGTGGGGTAAAGAGGGAGTAAAAGCTCCCCAAGTGGCTTTGGGCGTGCCCATAGAACAGATAGATGGGCATGCGATATATGTAGTAAGAAAATGAAAAAAGGAATATATATCATATTGTTGTTAGGCCTGGTGGGTTGCTCAAAATGGCAACATAAACCGAGCGCAGGCATTGCAGTAGAGCTGAACGGCCAGCGTTTGACCTTTGCCGATTTGGACGAGATAACTCGTTCGGCTACGTCGTCGGAAGATAGTGCTGCTATGGCAGATGCTTATATTTATCAGTGGGCCACTGATATACTGGAATATGCCGAGGCACGCGACCGCGCATCGGACGAGATAGAACGATTGGTAGAGGACTATCGTCGCTCGCTGTATATACACGCATACGAGCAAAAAATGATAGCTCGCCATCGCCCAAAAGCCTGGCCCGATTCGGTAGTGGAAAACGTGTATGCCCAACACCAAGATCAGTTGCGTTTGCACGAGAGCATCGTGAAAGGCGTGCTGCTAATCGTGCCACAAGGTACACCCAAGATTGATCAAATGAAAACGTGGATGGGTAGGTTGACGGATGCCAACATAGAGAAAATAGAGAAATATGCCTTTCAGTATGCCACAGGTTATGAGTATTTCCCCACCCAATGGCGATCAATCAACCAGATACTATTGCGTCTGCCGCTGGAAACGAATATATTGGAGGAGCATATCAGCCACAACAAACAGCAGATTGTGCTAGAAGACACCACGTCGGTGTATGTGCTGCAAATAACCGATAAACGTTTGAGTGGCGATGTGATGCCGCTGGAATATGCCCGCGAGAATATAGAACAGATTTTGATTAATAACTGGCAAATAGGTTTTTTGAAAAACGAGCGTAAGTCGCTATATGACGATGCGGTGCGCTTTAATAAATTGAAACGATATGAACGATAAACTGAAAAAATATATTCTGCTGTTCGTGGCTGCACTAGGCGGATGGGGAATGATGGCGCAAGCCGACAATATAATAGATGAGGTGATCTGGATAGTAGGTGACGAGGCTATCTTGCGCAGCGAGGTAGAGGAAGAGCGGTTGCGTGCGCAATATGAGGGTCAGTCGCTAAACGGCGATCCGTACTGCGTAATACCCGAGCAGATGGCCATACAGAAACTGTTTCTGCACCAAGCGTTGTTGGATTCGGTAGAGGTGAGCGAATCGAACGTGAGCCACCAGGTGGATATGCGTTTGAACTACTACATCAGTCAGATAGGTTCAAGAGAAAAGATGGAGGAGTATTTCCGTAAATCGCAAAGCGAGATACGTGAGGAGCTGATGAACACGGTGAGAAACCAAATGATTATCCAACAGATGCAACAACAACTCACGGCGCATATCAAACCAACGCCTGCCGAGATACGTCGCTATTTCAACAGCCTGCCCCAAGATTCGATACCAACTATCCCCGCTCAGGTGGAAGTGCAGATATTGAGTTTTGAACCCGCAGTGCCCCGCGAGGAGACCGAGCGTATCAAGTCTCGTTTGCGCGATTTCACCGAGCGTGTGCAGAACGGCAGCGCCGATTTCTCGATGTTGGCGCGTCTGTATTCGGAAGATACCGAGTCAGCCAAACGCGGTGGTGAACTGGGATTTGTGGGTAAGGGCCAGTTGGTGACCGAGTTTGCCGATGTGGCGTTTAACCTGAATGACCCCAAGAAAGTGAGCCGTATCGTAGAGACCGAATATGGCTATCATATCATCCAATTGATTGAGAAAAAAGGGGAGCGTATCAACTGCCGCCATATCCTGATGCGTCCGCACGTGTCGGCACAAGATAAGGTGCGTGCCTTAGAGAAACTGGACTCAATCCGAACCGTGATCAACGATAGTGCCAATGCTACGTTTGAGCAAGCGGTGATGTATTTCTCGCAAGACAAACAAACGGCGATGAATGCAGGCGTAATGATGAATCCCAACACAGGAAGCAGCAAGTTTGAGTATCAGGATCTGCCGCAAGATGTGGCCAAGCAGATATACAACCTACAAGTAGGCGAGATCTCGCAACCCTTTATGATGATGGACGAGATGAAGAACAAAGAGGTGTGCGCTATCGTCAAACTGAAAGCCAAGAACGAGGTGCATAAAGCCAATTTGGTAGATGATTTCCAAGTGATACGCGCTATGTTGGAGCACCATCTGAGTCAGCAATATATCGAAGATTGGATCAAGAAAAAGCAACAGGAAGTGTATGTGCATATCGATGAGAACTGGCGTGGATGCGACTTTATGTATCCAGGGTGGGTGCATTGAAAGTTGAAAGTTGAAAGTTAAAAGTTGAAAGTTTGAAGAAGATATTAGTCATATTAAGTTTGGTATTAGGCTTTGGGTCAATAGGGGCGCAGAACATGGTGTATCTGGAGCACTGTGAAACGCTGAGTTTTGACCAGAAGCGTTTGCCCGATGCGCAACTGCTGAAAGGCAATGTGCGTTTTCGTCATGAGGATGCGCTGATGTATTGCGACTCGGCCTATTTCTATGAGAAGACCAACTCACTGAATGCCTTTGGCCATGTACGTTTTGTGCAAGGCGATACATTGGAAGGTATAGGTGAGGTGCTGTATTACAACGGTAACACCAAGGTGGCGCGATTGCACCACCATGTAGTGCTGACGCATATCAGTACCGTATTGCGCACGGATAGTTTGCACTATAACCGACACCGCAATCTGGCGTATTATTTCACAGGAGGTACGATAACCGATGGGGATAACCTGCTGTCATCGTTGTGGGGTTCGTATAATGTATCGACCAAGACGGCGGAGTTTAGAGATACGGTGCATTTGCAGAATAAGTCTTTTCGCCTGGATGCCGACACGCTGGTGTATAACACAGCGACCCACACGGCCAATTTGGTATCTCCCACTACGATAGTGTATGAGGACGAGACCACTATTTTATCCTCAGACGGGTGGTATAACACCTCAACCGAGCGCAGTATGCTGCTCTCGCGTAGCCAGATTATTCACCAAAATGGTAAGCAATTGACAGGCGACACTATCTTCTATGACCGCCGCACGGGTATAGGCAATGTGTTTGGGCACATGGAGATGTCGGACACCGTGCAGAAAATCACCTTGCTGGGCAACTATGGCATCATGCGCGAAAAAGAGAAAAGCGGTTTTGCCACCGACAGTGCATACGTGCTAGACTGGTCGCAAACCAATAAGTCGTATATACATGCAGACACGATTTTTACAGAAGAAGTGCCAGATCAAGATACGACCTATCGTCAGGTGCGTGCTTTCTTCCACGTACGCGGGTATAGCGACGACTATCAGTTTGTGTGCGACTCGATGGTGTATAACGGGCGCGACTCGATTATCACGATGTATCACGAACCAGTATGCTGGAGCAAGGAGAATCAAATATCGTCAGACACGATTTTTATCTATCTGAACGATAGCACAATAGATTATATTTACGGCGTAGGTTCGGCTTTTGGTATCAAACAAGAGGGGGCGGAGGAATACGACCAATTGTCGGGCAAGGAGTTGAAAGCGTTTATTCGTAATGGGGTGTTGCACGAAGTGCAGGTAAGCGGCAATGCCGAGACGGTGTTCTATCCCCGCAATGACGATAGTACGTATGTGGGCGTCAATAAATCGCAGAGCAGTTATGTGAATATGTTTTTTGAAAACAACAAGATACACCATGTGCTATTCACTACTGCCACCACAGGCACACTCTATCCACTAGATCAAATAGCACCAGCGGATACGCGACTGATAGGTTTTTTCTGGGCAACCCAAGAGCGTCCAACGTCGCCACAGAATATATTTGAAAAACCTAGTCGCACGGTGCGTCCAACCCAAAAAGCCCTTTCGGCAACGGAAGAAGAGGAGGAAGTGGTAGAAGAGAAACCTCAGAAAAAGAGAAATAGAAAGATATGAAAAGAAACATTGTTTTAGTTAGTCTATTGGCTGCGGCTATGCTAGCGCACGCAGCGGATGTAGAGCAAAATGTAGGTTTGCAATTTGGCTTTGATCGCCATTTATACCGATTGAATGCTCCTAGGCAATCGGGTACGGAGAAGAAAGATTTAAGCAAGAATCCACTGAATGGTGGTAAGATAGGTTTTGTATATGATGTAACTTTCTACAAAGGCCTGGGCCTATTCTTGGGTTTTAACTACTCCTATACGATGCATTCTTCTCAGTGGGGCACCACATCGTATAGTTCAAAGGGTACGCCTGCCAAATGGGATTTTATAGACTACCGTTACAAAGCCGAGGAACATATGCTGGACTGGAATGTGCATTTGCAGTATAAATTTGAGATAGCAGGAGGTACGTATTTGGGTATGTATGCAGGTCCATCGGTGCAATATATCGCCCAATACCGTTCGCGAGACTATTTTCGCAGCAGCGATGGCACGGAGATAGTACCTACGCAACGTATTTTGGCTTTTAACTACAACACCGAGGATATAGCACCTTATTATAAGAACTATAATGTCAGTTTCGGACTGGGTGCGATGTTCCAATATAAATCGTATTACATACGTGGCGGATATGATTTTGGACTGATTAACCCATATAAAGTGAGTACATTTGGTGAAGTAACCATAGAGAATAGCAAGGGAGTGCCTTATCCTATTTTTACCAAAGAAGATGGCAAGATGCCTGATGACCGCTTGACAAGAGGCCGAATGGACAGTTGGTTTGTTACCTTGGGCGTATTTGTATGGCAGTCGGATAACTAAAGCAAATGATACCTCGCGACACCATAGATAGAATATTCTCAGCTGCTCATATAGAGGATGTGGTAGCCAGTTATATCTCCTTGAAAAAACGAGGAGCTAACCTGATTGGTCTGTGTCCTTTTCATGAGGAGAAGACGGGTTCGTTTACGGTGTCGCCTAGCAAAGGTATTTATAAATGTTTCGGCTGTGGCAAGTCGGGGCATGTTGCCAATTTCATAATGGACATAGAGCAATGCTCTTATGTAGAGGCTTTGAAGATACTTGCCAAACGCTATGGCATACAGATAGAGGAACGTGAACTCACGCCCGAGGAGCACCAACAGCAAGACGACAGAGAGTCGATGTTTGTGGTGAACGATTGGGCCAATAAATGGTTTCAACAGCAACTGTGGGAAACGGAGGAAGGCAAGGCGGTAGGTTTGAGTTATTTGCGTGAGCGTGGGTTGCGCGACGATATAATCCATAAATTCAATATTGGTTATTCTCCCGACAAGAGCCTGTTGAGCGCCGAAGCCAAGAAGCAAGGGTTTAAGGAGAAATACCTGGTAAATGATTCCCAGAACGCCCCCTACATCGGCACAGGCGTGTGCTTAAAGAGCGAGGATGGGCGACTATATGACCGCTTTCACTCGCGAGTGATATTCCCATTTTTCAGTCCAGCGGGCAAGGTGATAGGTTTTGCGGGACGTCTGCTCAAACAAAACGACAAAGTGGGTAAGTATGTGAACTCACCTACCTCGCCATTGTTTGAAAAACACGATTGCTTGTATGGTCTATACCAAGCCAAACAATCTATTGTGCGTTTGAACAGATGCTATTTGGTAGAAGGACAAATGGATGTGATCTCGATGTTTCAGTCGGGTATAGAAAACGTAGTGGCCAGTGGTGGCACTTCGCTTACGAAGCCACAGATACGTTTGATGCACCGTTTCACCGAAAACATCACGGTGCTGTATGATGGGGATAAGGCGGGCATTAAGGCTGCGTTGCGAGGCATTGATATGATTTTGGAGGAGGGTATTAGCGTGAAAGTGTTGTTACTGCCCGACGGAGAGGATCCCGATTCGTTCGCACGTACGCACACCGCAGAGGAGTTCACAAATTATATCTCGCTACATCAAACCGATTTCATTCGCTTTAAGATACAACTACTGAGCGAGGATGTGGGGCAAGACCCCATTGCACGACGTGAGTTGATTAAATCGGTAGTGCAAAGTATATCGGTAATACCCGACCGCATCACACGTGCTGTGTATTTGAAAGATTCGGCTTCGCTGTTGGATATGCAGGAGGATATACTGAAACGAGAAGTAGATAGCTTAAGAATAAAAAGATTTAAGAAAGACCATCCAGAGGATGCATCGCCAGAAGGAGAGGAGAAACCCCAACCCCAAGAGGAGTCCACGCCAAAGCCAACAACTCAGGTCAGCCCCCAAGCGGTGACGAATGATATATTTAATGAGAATATGCTCAACCTGTTGCGCGTGATTGTTCGAAACGGTGAGCAGGAACTGTTTACCGACAATGGTCAATCGATATGCGTGGGAGAATATATCATAGGAGAACTGAATAACGATGGTATTTTGCCACGTCAAATAGTGCATCAACAGATACTAACTGATTTCATGGCTCATTATCACGATGAGGGCTTTGTGGCGGAGTCGTATTTTCTACATCACGAGAATGCCCAGATCAGCCATTTAGCCGTGGAGTTGGTGGTAGATCGGTATCAATTGAGCAAGATGTATGCGCATCAGGCATCTGAGGGTGAAAAACTGGATGAAGTGGTGACTCGTTTGCTGTTGGAGATGAAATATACCGTGGTGAATGAGCGTATTAATATGTTGCAAAGCAATCTGGAAAAAGCACAAAAGGAAGAAGACTGGGAAGCGATACGTACGTTGCTGGCAGAGCAGCCATTGTTGTTGGACATGCGCGCACAAGTGTGCCGTGCGTTAGGAAACAGGGTAATTACAATTTAGTATGTTGTTTGATTCAATCATATATGGTCCTATTCATTCACGCCGTCTGGGTGTGTCGTTGGGTATTAACCTGATGCCAGTGGATCATAAACTATGTACATTTGATTGTGTGTATTGCGAATGTGGGTTTAATGCCCCTTGTGCGCATCCACATCTGCCCACTGTAGCCGAATATACACAAGCACTGGAGGATAGTTTGCAACAACTGACTACCACTCCCGATGTACTCACCTTTTCGGGCAATGGCGAGCCGACATTGCACCCTGATTTCCTGCCGATTATGCAACAGACGTGTCGCTTGCGCGATCGATGGTGTCCTCAGGCCAAGATTACGGTGCTAAGCAACTCGACGCAACTAGACCGACCCGATGTGTGGGAAGCACTGACGTTGGTGGACCATCGTATATTGAAATTAGATTCAGCTATTGATGCCACGATGCGGTTGATAGACCAGCCTGTGAATGCCAGTCTCACGGTAGCGCAGGTAGAGGAATATTTAAGCAGGTGGCAGGGAGATTTTATCTTGCAAACCTGCTTCTTACGTGGCGAATACAAAGGTCAGATAATAGATAACACGACTGCAGAGGAGTTGGGCGCATGGTACGAGATGGTGCGTCGCCTGAAACCGAAGCAGGTGATGATCTATGTGATAGATCGCGCCACGCCAGTAACTACACTCACCAAACTGAGTCGGGAGGAGATGCAGCGCATAGCTGCACCCTTGATAGCAGAAGGTATATCGGTACAAATATCCGCATAAACAAAAACAATTCACTATAAACATTCACCATTTATAATTTAAAACATCTATGAACTCAGAAATTAACCCCTACAAAGTGTTTGCTGGCTCCAAGGGAGAAGCACTGGCTCAACGTATTTGCAATCATCTAGGTTGCCAACTTGGTAAGATTAGAGTAGACCGTTTTGCTGACGGCGAGTTTGCTGTTTCTTTTGAAGAATCAGTGCGTGGTCAGTCGGTGTATCTTGTGCAATCTACCTGCCCTAACAGCGACAACCTAATGGAACTACTTCTTATGATTGATGCCGCCAAACGTGCTAGTGCTTACAAAGTAATAGCTGTGGTGCCTTATTTTGGTTGGGCACGTCAAGACCGCAAGGATAAACCACGTGTTTCTATTGGTGCCAAACTAGTGGCTAATATGCTGCAAACAGCTGGTGCAGACCGTGTGATAACAATGGACTTACACGCAGACCAGATTCAGGGATTCTTTGATATACCCGTAGATCACCTATATGGCGCCAATGTGTTGGCCGACTATGTGAGTTCGCTCAATTTGAAAAATATGATTGTGGCTTCACCAGATGTAGGTGGTAGTAAACGTGCTGCGGCTTTCTGCAAAAAAGTATCGAGCATAGCAGGCATAGAGGTACCAATGGTGATTTGCTATAAGCACCGTGCCGAATTTAATAAAGTAGATGAGATGCGCGTGTTAGGTGATGTAAAGGACAAAGATGTGGTGATAGTAGATGATATGGCCGATACCGCAGGTACACTGTGCAAAGCAGCCGATGTGATGAAAGAAAACGGTGCGCGCAGCGTACGTGCATTGGTAGCTCACGGTATCATGTCGGGTAAGGCTTGCGAGAACATTATGAATAGCCAATTGGAGGAATTGGTATTTACCGATTCGATACCTTTTGACCTGCAACGTTGCCCCAAAGTGCACGTAGTGAGTGTGGCTGATCCAATAGCCGAAACGATAATGGCTATTCAGGCTCATCGTAGTGTGAGTGAGTTGAATATTGTATAATAATTATGCGTAAAATATATTCGTATTTATGGTTGCTATGCTGCGGTGTAGGTTTGTTGGCTTGTAGCCATAAACCTGCACCTGCAGAGGTGCAGCACCCAGCTTTTTGTGCCGATTCGGCTTATCAGTATATCGCCCAGCAGATGCAGTTTGGTCCGCGTGTCCCTGCTACGAGGCCTCACCAGTTGTGTGTAGCCTATATTGTGCAGAAGATGCGTGAATTTGGTGCCGAAGTGGTGGTGCAACAGAGCGAGAAAATCAATTATGCGGGTCAGCCTCAGTTGGTGATGAATATTGTGGGGCGTTATCCAGGGCAAGCTGGTGCAGAGGCTATATTGCTTTGTGCGCACTATGACACACGTCCCTGGAGCGATGAGGAGGAAGAATATGACAATCGTTTTCTGCCCGTGCCTGGTGCGAATGACGGAGCCAGTGGAGTAGGTGTGTTACTGGAAATAGCGCGCCAGATAGGTTTAGCAGCGCAAGACAGCATCCATCGTGCGCCAGTGGATATTGTGTTCTTTGATTGTGAAGACATGGGCACCCCTGATTTCTATACTGGAGTGCAACGTGAGAACACCTGGTGTTTGGGTTCCCAACTATGGAGCGAAGAATATGCATATAGTGCCCATCATGTTGGGTCGGAGAAATACGAATATGGCATCCTATTGGATATGGTAGGTGCTCCTGGTGCCGTGTTCCCCAAGGAATACTATTCCATGCAGGGGGCAGGCAACTACGTAGAAAAAATATGGCGCCAAGCAGCCAAATTGGGTTATCAACAGTATTTTGTATCTGCCACCAGCTACCCCATAGTGGATGACCACTATTATGTGGGCAGCATAGCAGGCATACCCTGTGTAGATATTATTCATTACGATGCGGCTGCTAATGCGTTCCCCTATTGGTGGCATACTCAACAAGACGATATGCGCAATATCGATAAAAATACCCTACAAGCAGTAGGAGAAACAGTATTATCATGTCTGAATTATTAGTTATAAACAATTTGCATGCCTCTATACAAGGCAAGGAAATTTTAAAAGGTATCAATCTAACCATTGGTGCAGGTGAGGTGCATGCCATCATGGGTCCCAATGGCGCGGGTAAATCAACATTGTCTGCGGTGCTCACGGGTAATCCTTTGTATGAAGTTACCGAGGGCGAGGTGTGGCTTAAGGGTAAGAACCTATTGCAGATGTCGGCAGAGCAACGCGCCAGAGAGGGTGTGTTTTTGAGTTTTCAATACCCTGTGGAGATACCGGGTGTGAGCATGGTGAATTTTATGCGCACAGCAGTGAATGAAAAACGTAAATACGAAGGCAAGGACCCCTTGTCTGCTACGGAGTTTTTGCGTTTGATGCGCGAGAAAAAGCAGATGTTGGATATGGCGGACAAGTTGAATAACCGCAGTGTGAACGAGGGTTTTTCCGGTGGTGAGAAGAAGAAAAACGAGATTTTTCAGATGGCGATGTTGGAGCCATGTTTGCGTATATTGGACGAAACGGACTCGGGACTAGATATAGATGCTTTGCGTATTGTAGCGGATGGCGTGAATAAATTGAAGACCAAGGACAATGCATCAATCGTGATCACACACTATCAACGTTTGTTGGACTATATTGTGCCCGATTATGTGCATGTGTTGGCCAATGGCCGTATTGTGAAGACAGGTGATAAAAGCTTGGTAGCCGAACTAGAGGAAAAAGGTTATGCTGAATTTGAATAAAGGCGAGCATAAGGAATTGGTGTATATCAACTCGTCGCAAGTAGATATACATGTGCAACAGCATGCCGATTCGGTATTGCGTGTGGTGGTGATCAATCTGCCGCAAGCGCCTGATGGGGAGATCAACCACACGATTCATATCGATCATGTGGAGGCAGGTTGCCATACGGAGATATATGCGTTGGCTTTCATTAAAGATAAGGAGCAGGTGCGCATACACACGCGCATGCATCACGATGTAGGCGAGGGCGAAAGCAAACAAGTGGTGAAGTTTGTGCTAGCAGATCAGGCACAAGGAGCTTTTTTAGGGGAATTGAAAATACAACCCAATGCTCAACAAGTCAGTGCCGAGCAGACCAACCGTAATCTGTTGCTCAGCGACGAGGCTATCATGCGCACCCAACCTCAGTTGGAGATCTATGCCGACGATGTGAAGGCCAGTCATGGTGCCAGTTCGGGTCAATTAGACGAGTCAGCCTTGTTCTATATGCAGCAACGCGGTATAGATGCGGCTACTGGACGTCGTATGTTGGTAGCTGCGTTTATGAAAGATATTGTGGAGCAGGTATCGGATGCGGAGCAACGCGAGCAATTATTGCAAACGATTGATAGCGTAGTCTAGTATATCGATTAGACTTTGCTTACTGGTTGAGTCGTGGAAAGCTGCAAGGGCATCCACGGCTTTTTCTTTGTGTAGTTGCATCTGTTGGTAAGCATAGCGTATGCCGTCGTAGCGTAGCACAAACGATTTGATTTCCTGCTCTGCCTCATAAGCATCTATGTGGGGGGCATTGTGGCTGAGTTGTTCGGCCAATTGACGAATACGATCGGCCTCCTCTTTTGGGGCACGTTGCAGCGCAATAAGCAAAGGCAAAGTAGCTTTTCCATCGCGTATGTCACCCATGGTGGGTTTGCCTAGTTCATCCGAGTCAGAATAGTCCAGCACATCGTCTTTTAGTTGAAAACACATACCCAGGTGTAAACCGAAATCACGCAGGGCCGACACTTGACGCATAGTGCCTCCTGAAGACTCGCTACCCGCCTCGGTGCAGGCAGCAAATAAATGGGCTGTTTTTTGCTCAATAACGCGGTAGTACTGCTCCTCGCTAATCCACATAGTGGCATTGGCGTGCAGCTGTAGCAGTTCGCCAGATGAGAGAGAGGCGCCTATGTTGGCAATGATATTCAAAATCTTGGCATTACGCACCTGGGCCACCAACTGTATCACTTTGGCCAGTATGAAATCGCCTACCAGCACCGCCACTTTGTTGGTCCACCGTATGTGTATCGCTTCGTGTCCGCGGCGCAGGGGACTGGCATCCACCACGTCGTCGTGAATCAACGAGGATGTATGTAGCAATTCAAGGGCGACAGCCGTATCAATTGTTTTGTCGGTGATGCCTCTGCATAGTTTGGCAGATAGCAGGACCAATAAGGGACGTAGTTGTTTGCCGCGCTTGGTCAATAAGTACTGCATCACATCCTTCAAAATAGGCTGATCGCATTGTAGTGTGCGTTCAAATGTTTTTTCAAATGTCTTGAATTCTTGCTCAATAGGGCGTAATATGTTCTGTTCCTTGGTCATGTTAGTAACGAAAAGACTTGCAAAATTACAAATTTTTTTTGAACTATGCAAATTGTGTCAATTTTTCCACATAAATATGTGTATTTTTTTGTAATTTTGCCCTCGTTAAATTATATATCATCATTATAGAGGTTGTTTATACATAAAATTATTGCATATGAAAGAGTTTTTAGATGAGAATTTCTTGTTGCAAACCAGCACCGCACAAGAGTTGTATCACGAGCATGCTGCCAAGATGCCCATTATTGATTATCATTGCCATTTGATTCCACAAATGGTGGCAGAGAATAAACGTTTTGAGTCCATTGCTCAGATCTGGTTGATGGGTGACCACTATAAGTGGCGCGCTATGCGTAGCAATGGTGTGGATGAGCGTTTCTGCACGGGCAAAGATACTTCCGATTGGGAGAAATTTGAGAAGTGGGCTGCTACGGTGCCTTATACGTTCCGCAATCCGCTATATCACTGGACACATCTAGAGTTGAAAACGGCTTTTGGTATAGATAAGCGTCTCAATCCTGAGACAGCCAAAGAGATTTATGACGAGTGCAACCGCCAAATAGCTACCGATCCTAAGTTCTGTCCACAAGGTATGATGGCGCATTATAATGTGGAAACGGTGTGCACGACTGACGATCCTGCTGACACATTGGAGTGGCATCAGATGATGGCCAAACAACCCGACAAGAAAACCCGTATGATCCCAGCATGGCGTCCCGATGCAGCTATGAATATTGAGGCTGCTTCGTGGAAAGGCTATATTGAGAAATTGGAGAAGGTGAGCGGTGTAGAGATTTGCGATTTCAATACTTTGAATGATGCGTTGCAACGCCGTCATGATTTCTTCGCCAGCATGGGTTGCAAACTGAGTGACCACGGTATAGAGGAGTTTTATGACGAGCCTTATACCGATGCCGAGGTGAACGAGATTATGAAAAAAGCGCTAGCAGGCAAAACGCTGAGTATGGTAGAGATTCGCCAATTTAAGCATGCGTATTTATTCAGCCAAGCCAAGATGGACTATGCAGCTGGTTGGACTCAGCAATACCACTATGGTGCTATTCGTAACAACAATACCAAGATGTTCAATGCCCTGGGTGCTGACACAGGTTTTGACTCAATAGGTGAGTTCACCACCGCCAAGGCTATGTCGCATTTCTTAGACGAGTTGAATCTGCAAAATAGTTTGGCTAAGACTATTCTTTACTGCCTCAACCCATCGGCAAACGAGGTGATTGCTACCATGTTGGGCAATTTCCAAGACGGCTCTGTGGCTGGCAAGATACAGTTCGGTTCGGGCTGGTGGTTCCTAGATCAAAAAGACGGTATGGAAAAACAGATGATGGCACTCAGCAATCTGGGTTTGTTGTCTCGTTTTGTAGGTATGTTGACCGATAGTCGTTCGTTCTTGAGTTATCCTCGCCACGAGTATTTCCGCCGCACGTTGTGCAATATACTGGGCAACGAAATCGAAAATGGCATGATTCCTTATACGGGTTATGAGAAACAACGTATGCAGCAGATGGTAGAGGATATCTGCTACAACAATGCAAAAAATTACTTTAACTTTTAAGATACAAGAATATGGCAAAAATTATTACATTGGGCGAGTTGATGCTTCGCCTATCTCCTGACGGCAATGACCGTTTTATCCAATCCGAGAGTTTTCGCATCATCCCTGGTGGCGGTGAGGCTAATGTGGCTATCTCGTGTGCCAATTATGGTCACGAAGCATATTTTGTGAGCAAACTGCCCAAACACGAAATAGGTCAAATAGCAGTGAATGCAATGCGCCGCTATGGCGTTCATACCGAGTTCATTGCTCGTGGTGGCGACCGTGTAGGTTTATATTATGCCGAGACGGGTGCATCGATGCGTCCCAGCAAAGTGATTTACGACCGTGCTCACAGTGCTATTGCTGAGGCCGATCCACAAGATTTTGACTTTGATGCTATTATGGAAGGTGCGCAGTGGTTCCACTGGTCGGGCATCACGCCTGCTATCTCTGACAAGGCTGCTGAGCTCACTCGTCTAGCTTGTGAGGCTGCTAAACGTCATGGTGTGATGGTGTCGGTGGACTTGAATTTCCGCAAAAAATTGTGGAGTAGCGAGAAGGCTATTTCGGTGATGCGTCCTCTGATGAAATATGTAGATGTTTGTATCGGCAATGAGGAAGATGCAGAGCTTTGCTTAGGCTTCAAACCTGATGCAGATGTAGAGGCTGGTCAAACCAATGCCGAAGGTTACAAGGGCATCTTTGAACAGATGATGAAAGAGTTTGGCTTCAAATATGTAGTATCCACTTTGCGTGAGAGTTTTAGCGCCACCTTCAATGGTTGGAAAGCTATGATCTATGACGGCAAGGAGTTCTATCAGTCCAAACGTTACGAGATCAATCCTATCATCGACCGTGTAGGTGGTGGTGACTCGTTCTCGGGTGGTTTGATACATGGTTTGCTTACCAAAAAAACGCAAGGCGAGGCCTTAGAGTTTGCAGTAGCAGCCAGTGCGTTGAAGCATACAATCAATGGTGATTTCAACCTAGTATCGGTTGAGGAAGTAGAATCTTTAGCAGGAGGAAGTGCAAATGGCCGTGTTCAGCGATAAGTGCAAAAGGCAGATGGTGCCTGTGTTCTATCATGCAGATTATGCTATCTGTGAGAACGTGTTAAAAGCTTGCTATGCAGGCGGAGTGCGTATGTTTGAGTTCACCAATCGTGGTGAAGCTGCCTACGACAATTTTGTTAAGATGCAGGCATTGGCCAAGGCGCAGATGCCAGATATGCAGATAGGTGTTGGTTCGGTAGTGCGTGGCGCAGATGCCAAACGCTTTATCGAGGCAGGTGCTGCATTTATTGTGGGTCCATGTTTCTCGCAACCAGTGCTGGAAGTGTGCAAGCAGATGAATATTCCTTATATCCCTGGCTGTGGCACGGTGACCGAGATATTCAATGCACAAGAGGCTGGCTGCGAAGTGACCAAACTCTTCCCAGGTGATGTCTATGGTCCCAATATGGTGAAGGACTTGATGGCTCCTATGCCCTGGTCTAAGGTAATGGTTACGGGTGGTGTAGCCCCAGAGAAAGAGAACCTGGAAAAATGGTTCAAAGCAGGTGCATTGTGCGTGGGTATGGGTTCTAAACTCTTCCCCAAAGAGGTGCTGGTGGCTCAAGATTGGACCTATGTAACCAACAAGTGCAAAGAGTGTTTTGAAATAATCAATAACCTATAATTACTATCTCATGAGTACACAACAAAAACTAATGACCAACTGGCGTTGGTGGTTATGCTCCTTGCTTTTTGTGGCAACGACGGTGAATTACCTAGACCGTCAGGTCTTGTCGCTTACCTACGAGGAGTTTATCAAACCTATGTTCCACTGGACGGATGCCGACTATGGTACTATCACAGGTTTCTTCTCTATTTTCTATGCTATAGCTTGCTTGTTTGCAGGTAAGTTTGTGGACTGGATGGGCACCAAGAAGGGTTATATCATCGCTATCTTTGTGTGGTCGCTGGGTGCGTGCTTGCACGCGTTATGCGGTTGGGCCACGATGCATATCGAGGGCTTTGCCAACATGGATGCCATGCGTGCCGTTTCTGCTGGCAGCGATGCTGCGTTGGCTATTGCCACCACGGGTGTATATCTGTTCTTGCTCTGCCGTGGTATATTGGCACTAGGTGAGGCAGGCAACTTCCCTGCTGCTATCAAAGTAACGGCTGAATATTTCCCCAAGAAAGACCGTGCTTTTGCTACGAGCTTATTTAATGCAGGTGCTTCGGTAGGTGCGTTGGCTGCACCACTATGTATTCCTCCATTGGCTAAGGCTTATGGCTGGGAGATGGCATTTATTATCATCGGTGCGCTGGGCTTTATTTGGATGTTCTTCTGGCAGTTTATGTACGATAAACCCGAGAAGAGCAAACATGTCAACGAAGAGGAGTTGCGCTATATCCATCAAGATAGTTTGGATCAGGAAGCTACTGCTGGCGAGGAAAAATCTATCTCGATTTGGAAAGCATTGGCATATAAACAAACATGGTCGTTTATTGCAGGTAAGTTCTTTACCGACGGCGTGTGGTGGTTCTTCCTATTCTGGGCACCCTCTTATTTCCAGAACCAGTTTGGCTATAAGGCCTCTTCGGGTATGGGTATGGCTTTGATTTTCACCCTATACGCTATTGTTACGGTGATTTCTATTTTCGGTGGTTATCTGCCTAAAGTCTTTGTGGAGAAACGCGGTATGGAGCCTTATGCAGGTCGTATGCGTGCTATGTTGCTATTTGCTTTCTTCCCAATCGCAGCCTTGTTGGCGCAACCATTGGGTGGATTTAGTGCATGGTGGCCTGCTGTGTTGATAGGTCTGGCTGGTGCTGGTCACCAAGCTTGGTCGGCCAACTTGTTCTCTACCGTAGGAGATATGTTCCCCAAATCAACTATTGCCACGATTACAGGTATCGGCGCTATGGCAGGTGGTGTAGGCAGTCTCTTTATTCAGAAGGCTGCAGGTGCGTTGTTCACCTATTCTGAGCAGGCTGGTGAGGCATTTACCTTCCTGGGATTCTCGGGTAAACCTGCGGGTTATTTCATCATGTTCTGCTTCTGCGGTGTAGCTTATATCATTGCTTGGAGCATTATGAAGAGCCTAGTACCTAAGCACGAACCTATCGTATTAGATTAATCAATACCAGAGCAGTCATTGCTTCTACCACAGGTACGGCACGAACGGCGATACAGCTGTCGTGCCGTCCTTTGTATAGTTGGGTGATGCTGGCTGCGGGTTTGAACGCACAGCGGAACACGATATCCAGTCCATTGCTGATGCCGCCCTCTATGCCGCCCGAAGTGGGGCAGGGTACGGGGGCGTTTTTATAGAGGCTGCTGCCTAGTGGAGTCATGTCAAAGCCTGTGCCGTATTCAAAGCCCTTGCATCCGTTGATAGAGAGCATAGCTGCGGCTAGGTGGCTCTGCAACTTATCAAATATAGGTTCGCCTACGCCCGCGCTCACGCCCGCGATGTGACACTCTACGATACCCCCTATGCTGTCGCCTGCTTGTTGAGTGACTTTTAATAGTTGGTCAAAGTGTTGCGGATTGGTTTCGGTGCCTATTTGTATCAGTTGGGCCTGTATAGCGATGTTTTTTTCGGCGAGTTGTTGCTTGGCTATGTTACCAGCCACTACGCGTGCAGCGGTCTCACGGGCGCTGGCTCTGCCTCCTCCACGCCAGTCGCGTATGCCGTATTTGACCTGGTAGGTATAGTCGGCATGTCCAGGACGGTAGTGGGTGCGCAGCCATTCGTAGTCCTGCTCACGTGTGTTGGTGTTGCGTATGATAAAGGCAATAGGCGTGCCCAGGGTGATGCCATCTTTCACACCGCTCAGCCACTCTACTTCGTCTTTTTCCACTTGTGCACGGGGCGATACGCCTGCTTGTTGTTCGCCACGACGGCGGGCCAGCTCGCTATGAATCAACGCCAGGTTGATGGTGATGCCTGCGGGTACACCGTCTAACACACCGCCTACGGCGGGTCCGTGTGATTCACCAAAACTGGTGAAAGTCCAATATTCGCCAAAAGTATTCATACGCATAAATTTTGACTGCAAATGTACAACAAAAATTTGGAATAGGCAAAT
>JAKSNM010000049.1 GCA_024399785.1 Paludibacteraceae bacterium | reverse complement strand
TAGATAAACGTTTCATACTGAATTGATATTAGATTGATATTAGATATTTGTTGACATGCTAGTGTTTTTGATACTTTCTCACAAAATCGCTGCAAAATTACATTTTTTTCTCGATATTTGCAAATTTCCACCTATTTTTTTTATTTAAAAAGTATATTTTGTAAAATTCAGTTTACATTATATATAATATTTTGCATTTTTTTCATTAAATGTTTGTATATATCATTTTTTTTCTGTAATTTTGCACCCGAAATCTTTAAATAACATGAAAAGACATACTATTTTCACTTCGTTTAGAATGCGCGCCACTCTGTTGTGCACGCTAGTTTTTTCGATTTGTCTGTCCGCTTCTGCGGCTTCTTCATCCAGCAAACCGTTTAGTAAAAAATACAAAAACGAGCGTTTGGAGGTTGTTTTAAAAGACTTGTGCAAAAACAGCAAGTATTCCCTAAACATCTTAGACAAAGAAATCGATTTGGATAAACCAATCACCGCAGAATTTAAGAATGCAAGCACATCTTCTGTTTTGAAGAAAGTGCTGGATTCCAATTTCCAAGGAAAGGTAAAAAAAGGAGTATTGACTATTTCTTTGAAGCCTGTTCCTCCCGTGGTATATACGGTAGCTGGTACTGTTCCTACATCAGAGATAGACAACGACTCTATCAACGAGAAGACGTATCAGGACACCACCTATACCATCACCTGCAATATGAAAACTTTCTCAGACACCATTCAGCCTGAGGCACCTGCAAAAAGTGAAAAACAGATTGCAGAAGAGAATGATTCTTTGCGTGCCAACCGTAGAGGACACAATATACAATTCCTATTGGGAGCAGGCTATGGTTCCGTAGGATATGGGCTAGATGATGCAGGTAAAGTGCATGGTGGATTTAGCGGCAGTGCGCAATTCCGCTATTTATACTACTTCACCGACAATTGGGGAATAGGTCTGGGCGTAGGCTTCTCCAACTATATGAGCAAGGGTATATTGAACACCACGCTGTTGTATTATGATCCAGCAGCAGTCAAAATGCCACAAACCGACACCGACGGTGAGTTGTATGGTCACCAGGTGCGCACCAACGATTGGACAGAGAAACAAAATGCCTATATGGTAGATATCCCTGTTATGGTACAATGCACCTACCCTCTCCGCAATGTGGCCATGAAAAATGGAGCATTGAAAATCTATGCTGATTTAGGCGTAGATCTAGGGCTGTGCGTTGCTGCTAATCGTCGTTTAGCAAGTGGTAGTATTGACCACATGGGTTGGTATAAACCCTGGCATTTGGAGCTAGAGAACATTCCTAATCACGATTTCTATACCGAGCAAGTAGATGCTTTTGGCACAGATAAACAAAAGCTTGAGCTCAAGATGCCCGCTGTAGGTTTGATGGCTGATTTCGGTTTTGCTATTCCTGTAGCTAAGAATTTAGACGTGCTTGTAGGTGCATTTATGAATTACACCTTAAATAACGTATGCGCAAGCACGCACGATTTAGGATGGAAACAAAGCAGTTATTCAGGCGACATGGCATATCGCAACCACGAGTTCATGCAAGAATATCAAGGTCTAGTAGGATGCCAATTCGCTCAAGCAGTTCGTCCTTGGCAAGCTGGTGTGCGCGTAGGTATCAATTTCCACGCAGTGAAGAAAGAGAAACCTCTACAACCCGAAATTGTATATCGTCGTGAAAACATTTGCGACACAACCTTTACTCTGCAAGCACGTGTAGAAACTGTCGTAAAACCAAAACCAATAGTAGTAGAGAAGATCAAACGCGTATTGGAGAAATCTGTTATCTGGTTTGATCTAAACTCCACAGATCCTAAACTGGAGCCCGCTGACATTTTGGACAAAGTAGCTGATATCCTAAAAGAAAGTCCTGAACAAAAGATTATGGTTACAGGTCACGCTAGTAAAGAAGGTAATAAGGTTGCTAACCAACGTCTATCTGAAGCACGTGCACAAGCTATCGTAGACAGACTGATTGCCCTGGGCGTAAATGCTGACCAAATTCAAAGTCAAGGCAAGGGTGTAGATGTAGACTATATACAAGGCGACCACAACATTGCATTGGACCGTCGTGCTGAGATTACCCCCATTATAGAGGAAACTTCTGAGGATGCTCCTATCGCTGCAGAATAAGTTGTTAAACATGTAACTATCAATAAAACAACAATATGAAAAACGCATTATTATTAGTTTTAAGTACATTGTTCACTGGCGCAGTATTCGCCGAGAGTATGGATGAAGGCGTAACACCCCCACCCCCACCAAAGCCAGAATGCCACGAAATAGTATATAGTAAATGGAACGACTTATTGTTTGTAGATAATGGTGACGAACAATATGTAGCCTATCAATGGTATAAAGACCACAATCTAATGGAAGGGGAAACCAAACAATACCTCTACACAGAAGGTGTGGTATTGAAAGGTGACAAGCACATCTATCATGTGATTGTAACCAAAAAAGACGGCAAACAAGTAATGAGCTGCGAATACACCTTTGAAGAGTTCCCTCGTAGTGCAGAGGAGAATGCAGGTGTACAAGTTAGAAAAGCTGCTTTATACTCCTATACTGGTCGTAAAGTAGGTGAATGGACTACTCGTCAGGCACATGTAGATGTTGCACCAGGCATGTATGTATGGCGTCTAACCGATACAGAAGGACGTTCTTGGACTGAAAAGGTAGTTTATTGATGAAGAAAACACTACTATTTATAGTGGTATTGTGTTCTGCTCTGACTGCAAGAGCAGAATTGTCTTCAATGTTAGAATTATCCATCGGAGGCGGTTGGAGTTCACTGGGATATAAAGTGAGCAACGATGGTCTGGTAAAAGGACAGCAACAAGGGTCTTATGGATTTGATGCCCATATTGGATATGGATTGATGTTTAATCGGTATATAGGTTTGGGTATCGGAGCAGATTTCGCACATTATGGCTCTACCGTCAAACTCGGTGGCACTGCAATGTGGCAAGGCGTTACGGATACAGACGGCGAGCGATATGACCATAGCACCGAGATTAATAAATGGAAAGATGTGCAAGATGTCTTTATGGTAGAAATACCACTATCCGTTTATTTTCGCGTTCCGATGGCAGGTGGGAATAGTTGGTTCTCAGCCGTAGTAGGTGCAAAAGTGGGTATTCCCGTAATTAGTGGCGCCAAGTATAGCGGTGAGTTAACCCATACAGCAGGCTATGAACCCTGGCAACTAATATTGCAAGATGTTAGAGGACATGGATTCTATAGCAGCGAAATGAGCGATAAGTATAGCATCAGCCCAAAAACAAGTTATGCTGCCTTTGCTAAAATCGGTTTAGAAACAGCATTGGATAAAAAGCAAAGAATATGTTTATATGGGCACATATATGCCACCTATTATTTCGCCAACACACTCAAATTTAGTGGGTTAAGCAAAGAGCTGGGTTTTATTAACGACAGCAAGGATCCTAGTATGCAGGAAGCACACTATTTTATGCAAGACTATACCTCGATTTTGGATACCAAGCTAGTCAAACAGAAATCTTGCCCAATCGGTATAGGCGTAGAAATTGGAGTACGGTTTAGATTCCCCCACCCCAAGCATTATCCTTGTCACTGCACTCGCAACTAATTTAGATATTTACAGTAGATTCACACAGACGCGCAGCTTCCACATTAGGAAGGCAGTCTAAAGTATATAGCGGGATTATCTGAATGATGCCCGCTATTGTTTTGTATAAAGCATCCATCATCTCAGGCACTATCTTCAATCCACTGGCTGATGATAGCATATACGCATATGCCTCAGGCAAGCGCAAAGGGCGAATCTCATTGTGGGGTGCTTGGTTCAACTTAACAATACCCCCTACAGGCACATTCTTATTGATATAGCATGGTGTCTTGCCACTCCATGGCGAGCCATAAACCCGCACCTCATTATTGGGCAAGAGACGTAAAATAGGATTATCGTCATTTAGCAAGCGAGCATCCTCAAAGGCCTCCATCCACAAACGTGAGTGAGTCGATTTACCCGTGCCAGAATGTCCAAGAAACAGAAAGCCTTTTCCATCTTTCACAGTAACTGAAGCATGCATCTCCAATACACCTAAATGAGCCGTTGTGAAAGCATAAAGCAACATGGCTGCATTATCTATAGCAAATTTGGCTGAATTGGGATCAAACTGCAACGTCGCTACAGAGAAATCTTGATTGGCACGAATAATAGCGCATACAGGGCTCTCTTTATACATCGATATTTGCAACTGCCAATCCTCCCCTACCCGATAGACTTCGATACGCGGCATGTCATCGTCTGATGTATCGGTAAAAACCGACACTTTCTCCTTAGACCCATCCACCTTACCTATCGTCAGTTGAAACAACGATGATGAAATAGTTTCTACCTCAAACGGAGCATAATTGGTCAATAAGGCCAAATATTCTTCTTCTGCCGCTATCGAGAAACTTAGGTCTGCTACTGTATAATTTCTGCGTCTAACCATGATTGAATCGTGGTTTGTGCATCTTGCAATGCCTGTTCGTGACTCACTTCATATTCTTGAGTTAGCAGTTCTGCCAAACGCTCTGCATCAAAATCAGTTCCATCCATCACCTGCTGCCACAAATATGCAGCAGATTCGTTCATGGTAATCATCTTATTGAAATTAATCTGCTCGACTCCTTCTCCCACTAAGATAAATTCATTACCTAATGGGCGTAACTTAAATCCTGGTTTAACTTTCATATCTTTTGTTATAATAATCTTGGTGTGTGACGATACACTTTTAATAAATATTTCCGAATTGGCAGTAGCCAATGCCATATTCTGCCTCTCGTTAACAGTTTACGCCGTCCATGAGGTGAATAGATAGCTTGAACTTTAGCAAGCACATCGTTTCTAGAGCAATGTTCTTCCCCTCGCAAATTACCGTCTCCCATTAGCGTAATAGCATCTCCATCAATCGCTATCAAACGATGCAGCACATAATGGTCATTATCCACTTGAGCCAGCACCACATCTCCTACTCGTAAGTGGCTGGGCTGCACCAACAGCACACTATCCTGTCCTCCTTCAATAAATGGGCGCATACTCACACCTCCAGGAGTGAAGGTTACCATTTTTCCTTCGCGCACAAACTGCGCGATTTCGGGTACTAATATGGTGTTGGCTATAAAATGCGGCATTTCTTTGGTAGCGCACGCTTGGCAGAATAGTTGATAGGGGCATACCAATCTTCAAAGCCATCTTTCTCTGCATCTATAGCAACCGATTCGTTGCCTGTATAGACAATCCAAAATGGCATATATGCTTGAGAGGTCTCTCCTGATGCATCATAACCGACCACTATTACTAGAAGTGTATCCCCTATTTGCACATCATCTGCCCTATAATAGCTAAATATATCTTCGCCATCTTCCCCTTTGCTCAACAACCCATCTTCTGGATTCGGAAGCAAGAAATCTAACTGATAGTAATACTCTGTCGTATAGTAAAACCATATTGAATGGAAACCATCCCACGCATCATCTATCTCCTTTTTTAATTCATAGTCCCAGAAATACGTTTTCGTGTCATCTATCGGATTTATAAAAATAGTACCACCCGACATTGATATCTCATCTTTTGATACCGAAAAATCATTGATATTTTCTGGCAAAGAAGTGAAAGACACTTTGCGCAATTGCGTGGGCGTCAAACCACTCATTGCTGTAATCAGTATATAATATTCGGTATTGGGGCGAACCCACAAAGCGTCTAAATAAGCCCCCTGACGTATACTACTCCGTAATGCTTCAATACCTAGCGAATCCAAATAGTCTAAATAGGCTTGATCTGAGCCATAGTGTTGCCAATCCTCTTTGGATACATAATCAAAATGATAGGACACATATTCATCTTTAGGTATCAAATCCAGCCACACTTTGTGCGATTCTATACGCGAGACCGTGATGTCAAAATCATATATTGATGTAGGTACATCTTTTTGCTTACACCCTACCAACAAAACGAGGGCAATAGCTATCAACCATTTATTTTTCATATCCCCAATCTCCTATTTTAATGTCTTTAACATGTGTAAATAAAACTTGATACATCCACTTTGGTGATTACCATAATGACCAAAATCATATTCCACATTCGTAGCAGGGGCAGACGTACTGTTATAGGGGAACGCCCTGCTGAAATTATAGCGTGTAACCTGCGCATTGATAAATGGCACTGTTTGATCATCCATAGAGTGGAACATATAAACTGGAGCCGTCGGACGATAAGTCATCGGCAAACTATTCTCTTGCAATGCGCGATACAAACGCTGTGTTTCCCCTTGACTGCGGTCCAGACCCAGAGGAGTAAGAATCTTGCTTAAACGATTCACACCAATCATTTTTGTAATTTGTATGCCATTGTAGTTTTTCGTATTAAACCACTCCTTGTAATTCGACAGCAATGGCTCCTGGAAAAACGCAGCCATATCCAATGGTTCAACCATTCCCTCTGACATACCTAAAATAATCATTGGAACTGCATAAGGAATGCCTGTCTCGTCTAATTTTACACAATAATCGTACGTACGAGCCACATTGTATGGGCCACCACCACAATAGTTCTTTTTCAACATAAATCTGCCATTGATCAAGAATCTGCTATGATAGTATTCATCTGTCTCCATAAAATATTGCACCCACATCGATGTGGCCCCACCCTGGCTATAGCCTACCAAAATTACTTCTGGATTTTGAATAGGTAATTTGCGCTCACGGACAAAAGAATATACGCCCAACGCCATATCCAGCACATTTCGAGCCGTCACCTCTGCCTGCAAATATGGATGAACACACTCCCGCGACTTGCCATAACCTATGTAATCGGGCATCACTACCAAATAACCCAAAGCAGCCAAAGAAGCTTCAATAGGGAAAGTCTGTGATGGCACTTCATAGTTAGCTGCCACCGTATAATGGCTGCAAATAATGATATTTCTAATCGTACCTTTAGGTGGATAGAATACCGCACCAGATAGCGTTATCTGATTGCCATACGCATCCACTGATTCATACGTACCACATACTTGATGCACTTTATACGAAGCCAGCGACTCTACAATACCACAAGCCAGGTCCGTAGTTACCAAAGAACTGGCTTTTCGGGAATTATCTTCAATAACATTACCCAATGAATCAAACTCAACATCATCTTCCAATTGCGTCCACGGATGTTCCTCTTGCACATCGCAATCGCGCTCACTATAAGGTATAAAGCGCCTACCATCCGTATCAAATTGGCTAAAATCATAGCCCAACTCTACATCATCGTGGTGACAGGATGCCAACACAAAACAAACCATCAATATTGGATATATTCGTTTCATAGTTTTACCTCCTTCTTTATAGGCTTGGGAGCATTAAACTTATAGCCAAAACTTATCGTCCACATACGACTAGACAACAGCACCACATCCTTCAAATTAAGCAAGGCGCTCAATCCTCCCAACTCAACTGCACCATAAAAACCTTTCTGCCCCACCTGTACACCCAATGCAGTTATACCCACACCAGGGTAGCACACCGTTTTCGTATTTCGTACGGGGTCCCACTCTGTGCCGCCATTGATTGTCAAACCTACCATCACTGCACTATAGAGTTTCACCCACGGATGACGAAAATAGGTAAAACGTACTGTCGGTAATATACTTAAATCATAATAGCAATGATTCGCTTGTGTTTCTTCTTGTCTGTCACGCCAACCCATTCCAGTGTAATCCACAATCATACCCGTACTCAACCACGGCAGCCAATAGTATTGATACTCGGCAAAAAAATGGCCCGTTAAATAGGTCACGTCCGTATTAGGCTTACCTATATGAGGGAACTCATATTTCATAGCACTCTCAAAGATGGGATCTCCCCAACCTACACGTACCTCGTGCCTTAAACTATCCCACTGCATGGGTGTAGATTTTGCCCAGCAAGCCAATGGTATCAGACAGATTACCAGTAATATTTTTTTCATTTTCATTGATTTTTCACCATAAATGGGGCAGACTCTGTCGTCACGCCCCATTTATCACTACTGTTTTCTTTTCTCACTAAAACGCGTTTGCAATATGCCCAAACTTTGATCTTCAAACAATCGCACACCATATCGGCGTTTCCATTGCGCTTTCAAACTATTCATCCACCCACGTGTTGCATAAGCATACACGAATGGATGAACATATAAATTCAGATTTTTGCCATGCTCCTGCACCTCTTGTATAATCTGTTCTTCCACTTGATCAGTAAAAAGAATAGAAGGTTGTATTTTACCTTTTCCCATACAAGTGGGGCACACTTCCATCACATTCATTTCAACAGCGGGGCGCACGCGTTGACGAGTGATTTGCATCAATCCAAATTTACTAAGCGGCAGCACATTGTGTCTGGCGCGATCGTTGGTCATCAGTTTTTGCATGTGGTCAAACAATTGGTCTTGGTGTTTCTTATCATCCATATCGATAAAATCAATAATGATAATGCCGCCAATATCCCGCAAACGCAGTTGGTGCACTATCTCGTCTGCGGCCAACATGTTATACTGAAACGCATTTTCTTCTTGGTCTTCGTAAAGTTTCTTGCTGCCTGAATTCACATCAATAGAGAACAATGCCTCTGTCTTGTCAATCACTAGATAACCGCCATTCTTAAAGCCTACTGTACGTCCCAAACCCGTTTTCATTTGACGTGTGACATCAAAATGATCAAATATGGGTTCTTCTTTTTTGTACAACTTCACTGTTTTCACAGCCTCTGGGGCGATGAGCTCTACATATTGACGTATTTGCTCATACATTTGGGCATCATTCACATGTATGCCCGAGAAATTGGCGGTAAACATATCCCGCAAAATTCCCATTGTACGGTCCAATTCCTCACCTACCAAGCGTACTTCAGCATCTTTTTTGTTCTCTGCAGACTTACTTTTGGGTTGCTGCAAGAGATGTATCATATCCTCCCAGCGTTTAACAAGCAATTTCAGCTCGTTGTCGAGTTCCATTACGCGCTTGTCTTCTGCCAAGGTACGAACTATCACGCCGAATCCTTGGGGCTTAATCGATTGTACTAGTTGCTTCAATCGGCTTCTCTCGCTATCTTTTTTTATTTTAGAAGACACCATCACCTTATCTGCATAAGGAATCAATACCATATTGCGTCCCGCAATGCTCAATTCAGCCGTCAAACGGGGACCTTTGGTATTAATAGGTTCTTTTGTGACCTGTACCAGCAACATATCTCCCACATGCAGGTAATCTGCTATCTGCCCATCTTTACCTACTTCAGGCTGACGTTTGATAGCAGACAGAGTTGGTACTTTTCTACGATCACTCACGGCTTTCACCGTATAGTCACGTAGCGTTAGAAACTCCGATCCTAGATCCAAGTAGTGTAGAAAAGCTTCTTTTTCATAACCTACATCCACAAACACTGCATTCAATGCAGGCATCACTTTTTTTACACGACCATAATAAATATTGCCCACTGCATAGGTATCCTCGTCTCTTTTTTCACGATTAATCTCCTGCAAACGGTCATCCTCGGTCAATGCAATAGCGATTTCTTGCGGTTGTACGTCCACAATTAATTCACTTTTCATACTTCAATACATTAAATAAATTAAGGCTTTGCAGCCAGTTATCTTGCGCCCAAGATAACGAATCGCCACAAAGCCAATAAGCCGAATCGTCTATAGCCAACAAAGCCTATAGCTTACTTATGCTTATGACGATTCTTACGCAAACGTTTTTTACGTTTGTGCGTAGACATCTTATGTCTTTTATGTTTCTTTCCGTTTGGCATAAAAGTAAAATTTTATAGGGTTAATTATTTTTTTCTTA
>JAKSNM010000048.1 GCA_024399785.1 Paludibacteraceae bacterium | reverse complement strand
TTATAGCCAACGAACATAAGCAAAGTCCATACGGTGAGGCAATAGCTCATGTTGTGGGTACATACGCAAACCAAATTTCATGCCACCAGCGTAGTTCAAACGATACTCCGTTTCAAAGATCATGTGCGAACCTTCGGCTTTCACCATCTTCAATGGCACTACCTCATATAGTTTATCGTTGTTGTGGCTAGAAGTACGTATAGCAACCAGTTCTACACCCAAACCACGGTCGTTCAAATTGTGCGTATCCAGTTCGACACGCAGTTTATATACGGCACCTACATTGGGCAACTCGTCGTAGTTGGTGTTAGGCATCTCAATCTTCACCACCTCGATATCGTTCCAGTTAGCAGCCATATTCTCTTTCCAAGCAGCTATCTCTTTGGCTTTTTCAAAGCCGTTCTTAGCCAACAACGCATGACGCTTAGCCAGTTTATTATAGAAACGATCGAAGTAATCATCCATCATACGTTTGGTGGTATAGAACGGAGTGATTTGCGTGATGCTGTTCTTGATATATTTCACCCACTCTGGACTATAACCATTGGAGTTCTTTGCATAATAGAGAGGTATAATCTCTTTCTCCAACATGGTGTAAATAGTAGCTGCATCCAACGCGTCTTGGTGCGCTTGGTTCTCATAGGTGCGTTTGTCGGTCAGTGCCCAACCTGCGCCCTGACGATAGCCTTCATACCACCAGCCGTCCAATACGGAGAAGTTCAATACACCATTCATCTGGGCTTTCTCACCCGATGTACCACTAGCCTCTAGAGGACGTGTAGGTGTATTCAACCAAATATCTACACCGCTAATCAGACGTTTAGCCAGACGCATATCGTAGTTCTCCAAGAAGATAATCTTGCCCAAGAACTGAGGCATACGGCTGATTTCAATGATACGTTTAATCAGACCTTGTCCACCGCCGTCAGCAGGGTGTGCCTTACCAGTGAATAGGAACTGAACGGGGAACTGAGGATTGTTGACCAACTTATCCAAACGATCCAGGTCGGTAAACAGCAGGTGCGCACGTTTATATGTAGCAAAACGGCGGCCAAAACCGATAATCAAACTATTGGGATTCATTTGGTTGAGTGCGCTCACAATACGAGCAGGGTCACCCTGGGTCTTCATCCAGTCCTCTTGGAACTTATGTTTGATATAGTTAATCAGTTTAATCTTCAGATTCAAACGGGTTTGCCAAATCAATTCATCGGATATATTGGCGTATGGTGCCCACATCTCAGGATTAGATTGGTCGTTCCACCAGTTTTTAGGCAGATATTTGGCATAGATCTCTTTCCACTCGCTGGCAGCCCAAGTTGGCATGTGTACACCGTTGGTGACATAGCCCACATGCAATTCCTCGGGGAAATAACCAGGCCATACAGGGGCAAACATCTTCTTGCTCACTTCGCCGTGCAACCAACTTACACCATTGGCCTCTTGGCATGTATTGAGCGCAAACACACTCATTGAGAATTTCTCACCGCTGTTCTCTGGGTTTTGACGACCCATGCCAATCAGGTCTTTCCACTCAATGCCCAAACGCTCTGCATAAGGATGAATATACTTGTAGAAGAGGCCTTCTTCAAAATAGTCGTGACCAGCAGGCACAGGAGTGTGGCAGGTGTATAGACCGCTTGCACGCACTACTTCCAAGGCTTGTTGGAAACTGAGGTGCTCGCCTTCTACCAAATCTACCAAACGTTGCAGACCCATCAAAGCAGCATGACCCTCGTTGCAGTGGTACACATCTTTCTTAATACCTAATTTTTTCAGTGCCAACATACCGCCGATACCCAGTAACACCTCTTGTTTGATACGGTTCTCCCAATCGCCACCATACAACTGGTGCGTGATTTGGCGGTCATACTCCGAGTTCATCTCGTTGTCTGTATCCAACAGGTAGAGGTTAATGCGTCCTACAGCCACTTTCCACAGATAAGCATATACGGTGCGATCTGGATAGGGCACTTCAATCACAAGTTGCTGACCCTCTTTGTCGGTAGCAGGGGTGATAGGCAATTGGGTGAAGTTCTGCGCTTCGTAGTTGGCAATCTGCTGTCCTTCGGGCGAGAGGGTTTGGGTGAAGTAACCATAACGATAGAGGAAACCAATAGCGGTCATATCCACGTTGCAGTCCGAAGCCTCTTTCAGGTAGTCACCTGCCAAAATGCCCAAACCACCACTGTAGATCTTCAGCACATGGCTCAAACCATATTCCATCGAGAAATAGGCAATAGAGGGCTTTTTGCTATCGCGTGGGGCATCCATATAAGCGCGAAACTCGGCATAGGTCTTGTCCAACTGTTTCATGAACTCAGCATCCTTGCTCAGTTCATTCATGCGCTCGTAGGAGATAATATTCAATAAACGAATAGGATTAGACTCGGCTTCGTGCCACTTATCGATATCGATATATCTAAAAATATTCTTTGCATCGCTATTCCAAACCCACCATAGGTTGTAGGCTATTTCCTGTAGTTTTTTCAGGTTTTCAGGCAGATTAGCTCTTACAGTCACTTCCAACCAATTAGGTTGATTTACATTACTTACTTTAATCTTGCTCATTTTTTTAAATCTATTTTATGTTAAAAAGCCTGCAAAAATACACTTTTTTTTTGACATATGCAAATAATTTTGTAATTTTGCACACTATTTCACAGAAATGATAAGTGAGCAAGACATAATGCGCAGGCGAGATTTACGTGGCACGCTCACGTTTACCATCGACCCAGCAGATGCTAAGGACTTTGATGATGCCCTTAGTTTTGCCGTGTTGGATGATGGCAATTACCAAGTGGGAGTACATATAGCCGATGTGACCCATTATGTGCAAATAGGTTCACGGGAAAACACCGATGCCTACAATCGTGGTACCAGTATCTACCTTGTAGATTGTGTGCTGCCTATGTTGCCCGAGCGTTTGTGCAATGAGCTATGTTCGCTGCGGCCTAACGAGGATAAACTCTGCTTGTCGGTTATCTTCACCCTTTCGCGTGATGCGCGCGTATTGAAACATAAAGTGTGTCGCACGGTGATTCGTAGCAACTACCGTCTCACCTACGAGCAGGCCTACCAACTCATCGTTACCCCTGCGCCTGCCGATGGCTCGTCACCCCTGGCTGATGCGCTGCACACGCTCAATTTCCTGGCACAAGTGCTGCGCCGCAAACGTATCGACAATGGCGCCTTGGACATAGCACAAGAGGAGTTGCGTTTTCGACTAGACCAACATGGGCATCCTACGGATATCTATTTCACTCAACCTACACAGGCCAATCAACTGATTGAGGAGTATATGCTTTTGGCCAATCGGACTATTGCTACCTTGCTCAGCAAGACGGGCAAGGAGTCGGTTTATCGTGTGCATGATACGCCCGATCCCCAAAAGATGGCCGACCTCAAAAAGTTTGAGAGACGAATGGGAGACCGCGTGCCCAAAGAGACCTTGGAGATGCTCACGATACGGGCGATGGCCAAGGCCGAATATTCCACCAACAATATAGGCCATTATGGTCTGGCATTTGACTACTACACCCACTTCACCTCGCCTATTCGCCGCTATCCCGATATGATTGTACACCGCTTGGTAGCGAAATATATCCTAGGCGAACGAGGCGTGAAGATAGATGATGATTTATACGAGGCCTGCCAACACCTCAGCGCCATGGAGCAGGAGGCTACACAGGCCGAGCGTGACTCGCAAAAAGACTTCCAAGTGCTGTGGATACAAGACCACTTGGGTCAGGATTTTACGGGTACGATAACCAACGTCACCTCCTATGGCTTATTCGTACGCTTGGACGACACCCACTGCGATGGTTTGGTGCCTATTCGGTCGATTTGTCCAGACGATTATATGGAGTTGGATGAGAAGAATTATTGCTTGCGTGCCGAGCGTAGTAAACGGCGCTATACTTTGGGCGATGCGGTGCGTGTGCGCGTTGTACGAGCCGATTTGGACCAGCGGCAGATAGATTTTCAGTTGTTAGATAAATGATCAAGAGATTAACTATATTATGTTTTTTGCTGGCCTTGCTCCAAAGCACGTGGGCCGAGGTTGTGGTGCTGCAATCGGGCAAGACGGTTGAGGGAGAGATTGTGCTGGAAAACGAGGACGTGGTGATGGTGCGCGATAGCGAGGGACGTAAATTCCAATTCCCCCGCGTCCAAGTGGCTGAGATTATAGTTCCCACCACAGTGGCTGCTCAAGAGGAGACGCAACCTGTTGCTGTCTCTGGCAAGGGCAATTGTGCATTGCGGTTGGATATGAGCGGAGGTGCTTTGTGGGTGCCTTCGTTTGGCAATGGAGGCTTTGGGGCTGTGGATGTGCAGATAGGTACACGTCAACTGGCAGGCCACCGTCTTTTCTTGGGCGGTAGTGTAGGTTACCAAGCAGCCATACTGGGTAAAGCATATAATTTCTTGCCTCTTATGCTCGTTGTCTCGGTGCCGTTGCTGGAAGGAAAGCATGCGCCTGAACTGGGTGCTGCGCTAGGCTATGGCTTTGCTATTAAGACCCCTTCGCAAGGCGGTTTGGTGGCCAAATTGGATATTAGTTGGCGGTGTCAGTACAAGGCTTCGTCGGCTATCCTCTTGGGTGCCCAGGCACGCTTCCAGCAGGCGCAGGTACAATATACAGAAACGATAGAGGGGAAAGATTATCAATCTACCTTGGGTCGCAATTTTGTGACACTGGGTTTACGTTTGGCACTTGAATTCTAAGAATATGAAGAAGGCTCCTCGTACCAATAAAGTGACTATTCTTCTCAATGATGCAGAGCAACGTGCGCTGGACGCGTATTGCAATCGTTACCATGTGGAAAATCGCTCTAAACTGATTCGCGAGACCCTTATTCGCGCTATCTTAAAGCAGATGGACCAGGATAATCCGACCCTTTTCTAAGATTTTCGTAGAATAATTTGTATATGTCAAAAAAAAACTGTAATTTTGCACCCGTAAATGCAGAATAGTAAGGATATGAAAACTAAAGATATCCCTTTGCTAGATTGTCCGGTGGATTTCCTGATAGGAGATGCTAGTGGCAAGATCATGAATGAATACGGCCGCTTCCCGTGTAAGATACAATGCGGTGTGTATGCACTCATGGTAAGGGGGTCTGCTAAGGCGACAATCAACATCACCCATTATGAGTTCCGTCAGAACGATGTGCTGATGTTGGAGCCAGGCAGTTTTCTGCTCATCCACGAGTTTTCGGAAGATGCATTGGTCTATTATGTGCTATTCTCATCATCGTTCCTTGACAAGAATTCGTTCTATAGTCGCATGTCGCTCGAGGCGATGCAGTTGCGAAGTCCTATTTTGCAACTTAGCGATGAGCGTGCAGACTTGGTACAGGCGATGTACACTACGTTGAGTAAGGCGATGAACTGCCGTCCTTCGGCACTTACGGAGGAGAAGATGGTGCATGTGTTCAATATATTGCAGATAGCTTATGCTGAGACAGGTCATGAGCAGGAAAATGTGCATGTTGACACAATCGATCGTGCCACGATGCTCTACCAGAATTTCTCCAAATTAGTGCTGGCACACTATCGTGAGTGGCATCGCGTGTCGCAATACGCAGTTGCATTACACATCACCTTGCCGCACATGTGTGCTACCGTTAAACGTATCAGTGGCAAGAAAGCGAGTGACATCATCGACGAGGCTATTTTGACGGATGCCAAGGCACAATTGAAACTATCGGACCTACAGGTCAAAGAAATTGCTATGAGTTTGGGGTTTGACAACGAGGCGTTTTTCTATCGTTATTTCAAAGCGCACCTCGGCATGACCCCCAAGCAATATCGAAATAGTATATAAAACAAAATACCGAGGAGTAGCGCAGTTGGTAGCGCACCACGTTCGGGACGTGGGGGTCGCGTGTTCGAGTCACGTCTTCTCGACCAAAAATAAAATACGCGTAGTACAGTTCGTACCACGCGTATTTTTAGGATTTACTCTTGGCTTATTCAGCGCAATGATGCTCGCATTGATGCTCGCACTCGTGAGCGCATTTGCCTTCGCATTTACCCTCACACTTGCCGCAGCATTTGTGCTCAGCTAGGCTGTCGCATGCTAGACTATCGCAAGGTTGAGCGCATACTTGCTCGCATTGTTGTTCACACTCGCCTTCACATTTCTGTTGGCATTGATTTTTACAGCAACCTGCCATAACCATAGCGGCTGCTAATACGATGAATAGTTTTTTCATTTTTTAATGGATTAAACGGGTTTTACATTCATTTCGGCTGCAAAAGTACAACTTTTTTTTGACATGTGCAAGTTTTTTTGCCATTTTTTATACTTTTTGCTTCTTTTCTCTTTCGCGAATAGACTTGGCGGTTACCCATTTATCCATTACCACCAAAACACCAGGCAGTACCACCAAAATCAGCAATATAGCCACTGCTGCGCCTACTGATATGCAACCCACAATAGCACTAATCGTCACATCATCTACCAGCAATGCCATCACACCAGGTCCCAGCACCATAATCAGTCCCGAAGTCATGATGGTGGGTATAGACCCGTGGTAGGCCTCACGTGCAGCTTCGTATTTGTCCATCGTACGTCTGTTTTCTTTATAGTAGTTGGCATATAGTATGCCGTAGTCAATCGTTGCCCCCATCAATATACTTTGCACAATCAAATAGGCCAGATAGAGCATTTGCCCTGATACCAAGCCACTCACAATCACGTTCACATATACTGCGGTCATCACCACAATTACTAATATAGTTGGCACTACTACCGAGCGGAAGGTGATAGCTACAATCAGGAAGATAGCCAATATGGTCAGTATAGTGATAACCGTCATCTCCCTGGAAAAACCGTCTTTTAGTTCGCTGAACATCACCGATTCGCCTATCAAATAGCAAGGCTCCGAGAACGTGCTTTGGGTGAGTGCTGTCAGTGTATCAATAAACGCGTACGTCTCTGGCGACTCATCGGGCAGGTCGCTCATCACGATCATAAGCGAATAGGTATCGTGACTGAGCATTTGAATAGCCTGACCCAATTGCGACTGCACACTATCAATCATCTGAATAGACTGACTATCTAGCAGCGATGCTACAATATCCAATTTGAGCAAGGTGTCGGCTGCATAGGCCAACAACTGCTCTGGACTCATACGGAGCGAGTCATTATAATGGTAGTGGCTACCATAATAGCAATACAACAGGTTGACTGTCGTGGTGTCTATCTTCTGACCCATATAGTTGAAATGCCCTGTCATTTGGGCTGCTGTATAACTCTTGCCGCCGTACATCAACTGCTCAAACCGCTCGGCTTGTAACTCGGCTTTGGACTTGCGTTTCTTCACTACTGGCGCAGGTGTCGCTATGGTGGCTACTTCTGCTATCGTGGTGTCTTCCTCTATCCGTGTCTCGGCTAAGATAGGCTTATGAATCACAGGCGATGTGGGTTTGCCTGCCATCGCCAACACACGCTCTTTGGATAGACTGCTCACACCCAGTTTGGTCAGGATAACACTCAAATCGCTTGCGGGCAGCGTGCTATTATTCTTAACCGCATCCATCAGTTGGGCGCGTAGTATCAACCCCTGTTTCTGCTCTTCGTTCACCAATTTAGATAGGGCGGGACGCTTAAAGAGGTCGTCGGTTAGGAAATGAACATACTCATACGGCGTCATGCGCTTGCCCGAATCGGAGAAACTATATACCAGTTTGGTTTGTGCTACCGATGAACCTATGTGGTCTGCCATCTGACGAACGGTCATATTCTTGTCCATCAATTCGGGGTCACATAGCTGCATCAGATACTCGGTCAACTCATTCGGCTGCTGGGCATACAAGCGAGGCATAAATTCAGCCACAACTATATTTTCGTTTCCTGCTTCTTTATTCTCCTGTTTGGCTTCTTTGCGTGCCTCACGTTTCTCTTGTCTGATTTCCTTTTTGGTTTTCTCCACTGCGGGTGTCTCTACCACAGATTCTTTCTTTTCTACCACAGGTTCATCTTCCTCGATAGCGGTATTATCCACCTCCATCATGGTTTTCAGCAGCGCCATCTGTTCGCGCACATCGTCATTGATGGCTTTGTCAAACATCGGGTTGTTCAAACAATTGGCCTGCACAAACTGCATCAAATCGGGGAAACTGATATGTAACGTGTCGGCCTCGTGCGTGCGCATATAATATACGGTGCGCATCATCTCAGGTGTGAGCTGTGCTACATCCACAGGAGGCATATATTCCGCCATATCCACCGACATCTTATAGATATAATCTACCAATCCTTCTGCGGTGTAGGGCTGTTTCAGCATCGTGGGATAGGACACCACAGCCTTCACACTGGAATCTTTTAGCAAACTATCTGCTAAGGGTATGATACGCATTTCTTCTGCCGTGGGATAGACCGTCACAATCATGTTGGTCTTTGGGAATATCTTGCCTATCTCCGATTCGCCATTGGTGGAGAAATAAATATCGGTCTGACGCGAGAAAAAGAACGCTATTCCAAATAGCACGATGCAGGTTACAGCCAATGGACGTTTGTGGTGGGTGGCGAACCATGCCAAACGGTCGGTGGGAATAATAAACGTCCGTTTCTGACTCTTCACAATCGCTTTGTGGCATAGCAATAGCAGAGCAGGCAGCAGGGTGAAGGTAGTAATCAAACTGCACACCACACCTTTGGCCAATACTACGCCTAAATCTAAGCCTATTTTCACCCGCATAAACGCCAGCATCATCAGTCCCACAATCGTGGTAGTAGCACTACTCATGATAGCAGGGAATGCTTTTTTCATGGCTTGATTCACCGATTCGGTCACGCTGCACGTGTCGGACCACTCTTGTCGATAACGGTTAGACAGCACAATAGCATAGTCGAGCGACAGCACCAGTTGCAAGATAGCCACAATATAGTTGGTCGTGATACTCACACTGGGTAATAGGGCGTTTGTACCGATATTCAGCACTACGGCTACACCGATAGCGAATAGATAGAGCACAGGCTCCATCCATGATTGCGCCATAATCAGCAGGATAATCAATATAATGGCCCCTGCTATCACCAGTGCCGACAAGGGAGGAGTAGCACCATCTTGGCTGGTTTCTACTATTACATCATTGCCGTATTCGGCTTGTATAGAGTAGCCAAATGTTTTCTGGTCAATCGAGGGGGGAACCAACAAGTCGTATTTGGTGTATTGTCCGTCCTCGCTCACTTCAGTAGTGACACCATTCACCTCATCGCGTAGTGCCAGCTGATCCGATATAGCTTTGCGTTGCAGACTATCCAACCCTTTGAACATCACCTTGACATCCGCGTTACTCAACTGTCCTTCGCCAAATTCATGGGTGATAATCTCAATGCCATATTTCATCTGCGAATCATCAGGCAGATACTTGGTCATGTCGCTATTCACATTGATGTGCGGCATCATCAGCCCACACACCACGGCTGCAACTAGCGTTACAACCATCAAGATAATATGTGTACTCTTTCTCATAATTCGTTTTAGTTAATCCCTACTTCTTATCCATGGCCCATCTTAGACCGAGGTAAAGACTCCAACCCGTGGTGGGTGCCCAGATGGTGGTGGCATCAAAGTCTTTGCTGTGGCTGTCTATCAGACCCGCCCCTTGCGCACCTAATGGCACTACATCGCCCAATATGCAGTTCTGCTGCACAAAATTGGTCATGTTGGCTGTTCCAAAATACAAGGACACATTGTGCTTAAAGTACTTGGTGATTTGGGTCATCAGTTGTGGGTACCAGGTGTGATATATCGCGCCATCTTTCTCGTAATACTGCTTATTGCCGTCGGGTATCTTAAATCCATCGTACAAACGTCCAGGACCGTTAAACTGTGCTGTTACATCAAACTGCCAACCTCCCTTGGGGGTGACATAGCTTGTGGTGATTAGGCCCTTGAACCTGTTTTGCAGCACTTTCTCCCGCAACTGATATTCGCCTGCTACGGCATTGTAGGTGGTTTGTTTCACGTCGTTATAGCGGAATGCCAATGTCATTGTCCAGCCTTTCAAGATCTCCATTGTGGCTTCTATCTGGGCGTTATGGCTATATGCGCATGCCCCAGGCACATCGCTCAGGTT
>JAKSNM010000047.1 GCA_024399785.1 Paludibacteraceae bacterium | reverse complement strand
GAGTGGGCAGAGATAGGTCCCGTAGCACGCGAGTTGCGTGAAGACCTGTGGGCCAGATTCAAAGAAGCCAGTTCGATTATCAACAAGAAACACCAAGCCTACTTCGATGCCTTGCACGAGAAAGAGCAAGAGAACCTGCAAGCCAAGCAGGCCCTGATAGAGCAACTGAAAGCCTTGGATTGGAGCAATCTGAAAAGCAACAAGGCCTGGGACGAGATGACCGAGAAAATACAGGCTATTCAAGAGGAGTGGCGCAAGATAGGTTATGCCCCCAAGAAATTTAACCAGTCTATCTATGAGGAGTATCGCGCTTTGACCGATGCTTATTTCAAAGCCAAAACAGCTTTCTATAAACAAGTGCGCGATGTGTTCTCGGATAACCTGAAGAAAAAACGCGAACTGATTGAGCGCGCCAAAGAGCTGGCAGGCAGCGATGCATGGGAGGAGACGCAAAAAGCCCTGATTGCCCTGCAACGCGAGTGGAAAACCATAGGTCCTGTGGCCCATAAATACAGCGATGCTATCTGGAAAGATTTCACCGAGACCTGCGACAGTTTCTTCAACCGCAAGCGTGAAGCCAACAGCGAAGCACGTCAACAGCGTCAAAAAGCACGCAGCGAGCAAGCTATACAAGGCGGAGACAAGGGCAAGATGATGCGTGCCTACGAAAACCTGAAACAGGAGATAAAAACGGCGGAGAACAATATTCTGTTCTTCACAGGCAAAAGCAAAACGGCCAATAAGTTGGTAGAGGATATGCAAAAGAAAATAGATGCATTAAAGGCACAACTGACCGAATTGGAGAACAAACTATCTGAGATGGAGTAACATGGAGTTGATTGATTACCAAGACGTAGAAATACGTCAACACAACGATACGGTATTGAGAAACGTCAACCTGCGCATTGGGCAGGGAGAGATGGTCTATCTGCTCGGCAAAGTGGGTAGCGGCAAATCTACGTTGATGAAGACTTTTTATGCCGAATTGCCTATTCATAGCGGTCAAGCCACTTTCTTGGGATACGACCTGCCTACTATACGCACCAGCCAAATACCTTATCTCAGACGCAAGATCGGTGTCGTCTTTCAGGATTTTCAGTTGCTGAACGACCGCACCGTAGAGGAGAACCTGCTCTTTGTGCTAAAAGCAACAGGTTGGAAAGATAAGCAGGTGATGCACAACCATGTGAAAGATATACTGGGTCAAGTGGGCATGGCCGATAAGGGCTATAAGATGCCTTATCATTTGAGCGGCGGTGAGCAGCAACGTGTTGTGATTGCGCGTGCGCTGTTAAACACCCCTGATGTGATTTTGGCTGACGAACCCACAGGCAATCTGGACTGGGAAACAGGCGAAGATATCATGCGTCTGCTCTATGGCATAGCGCAGGCTGGCATGACGGTGATCATGTCCACCCACAACCATCATTGGCCCGAGAAATTTCCAGGGCGCATGCTGGAATTTAGCAACGGCGAGATACACGAGCGTCTATGACTCGCATAGCCCTATTATCAGATACGCACGGTTTATTAGACAAACGTTGGCTGCCTTATTTGGAGCAGAGCGACGAGATTTGGCACGCTGGCGACATTGGTTCGTCGGAGGTGCTGCAGCAGTTGCGTGAACTCAAACCTACTCGCGCCGTATATGGCAACATAGATGGCGGCGATGTGCGTTGGAGTCTGAGTGAGTTCTACCGCTTTCGCGTAGAAGAGGTTAATGTGCTGATGACTCACATAGGCGGTTACCCCGGGCGATACAACCCATGGTTGCTTCCGATGTTTCGCGAAGCCGCAGAAGAAAAAGCAGGCAATTCACCCAAAGGAGGCATCGATTTATTCGTCTGTGGACACTCGCATATTTTGAAAGTTCAGTACGATAAAACATGGAATTTTCTCACTTTAAACCCTGGAGCAGCAGGAAAATGCGGTTGGCAGGCCGTTCAGACAATTTTACAGTTTTGCGTTAACGGCCACGAAATCAGCAACTTAGAAGTTGTTGAACTCGAAAAAATATAAAAATATGTTTTATAACATAAAAAAAAATTTTGCCACATCAAAAAAAAGCAGTATCTTTGCAACCAGAAAACAACAACACAATCTTTTTTGTACCTAAAATCAAACAGACTAATACCTAAAAAAGAAACAAGGATGTCGTGATGACATCCTTTTTCGCTTTTTATAGGTGAACCTGTTTTGGGCTCTATTTACTCTACTCTTTCTATATGTGCGCCTATCGCATTTAGTCGCTGTTCGATAGCCTCGTAACCGCGATCTATCTGGTCGATATGGTCAATGCGGCTCACGCCATCGGCTGACATGGCAGCAATCAACATAGCTATGCCCGCACGTATATCGGGGCTGGTCATGTTGTTGCGTTTTAGTTGCATTTGGTGGTCGTGACCTATCACCACAGCGCGGTGAGGATCGCACAAGATGATCTGTGCCCCCATATCAATCAACTTATCTACAAAGAACAGGCGGCTCTCAAACATCTTTTGGTGAATCAGCACGCTGCCCCTAGCTTGGGTAGCCACTACCAGTATCACACTCAACAGGTCAGGCGTCAGTCCTGGCCAGGGTGCATCTGCTATATTGAGGATACTGCCATCCAGGAAAGACTCTATTTGGTAGTGGTCCTGCTGCGGGATATAGATATCATCGCCCTGTTGCACCACTTGTATGCCCATACGGCGGAAGGTCTCGGGTATAATACCCAGGTCCTGGTAGCTCACATTCTTGATAGTGAGTTCGCTGCCTGTGATGGCGGCCATGCCGATGAACGACCCCACCTCAATCATATCGGGCAGGAGCGTATGTTGGGTGCCGTGTAGTGCAGACACACCTTCTATAGTCAATAGGTTGCTGCCTACGCCCTGTATATGGGCACCCATGCGGTTGAGCATCTTGCATAGCTGTTGCAGATAGGGTTCGCAGGCGGCGTTGTAGATAGTGGTAGTGCCTTGGGCTGTGACGGCAGCCATGATGATATTGGCAGTACCTGTGACAGATGCTTCGTCCAGCAACATATAGCTGCCTGTTAGTCCCTGTGGGGCAGAGAAAGTGTAGGCCAGCAGGTCTTTGTGATAGTCGAAACGGGCGCCGAGATTGAGCATGCCTTGGAAATGTGTATCCAGGCGGCGGCGACCTATCTTATCTCCACCAGGTTTGGCATAGGTCACTTCGCCCAATCGCGCCAAGAGTGGACCTATCAGCATTACCGAACCGCGCAAGCGATTGCAGCGGTGGCGAAAATCGTCGCTATGGAGATAGGCAGTATCTATATCGCGTGCGGTAAAAGCATATTGCCGAGGAGCCAGTTGCTCTACGGTAACGCCCATACATTGGAGCAACTCAATCAGGTTGTTGACATCCAGTATATTGGGGATATTGTCTATTGTGACTGTCTCACGGGTGAGCAGCACAGCGCAAAGCACTTGCAGCGCTTCGTTTTTAGCTCCACTAGGAGTGATCTGTCCACTGAGGCGGTGTCCGCCTTCTACAATAAAGCTTGCCATTTTATATATAGTTTACCTCGGGTGAAATACGGATTCCAAACTTCGTTTGCACACTATCGACCACCAGTTGGGCCAAAGCGATAATATCTTGCGATGTAGCGTGGTTGGCATTAACAATCACGAGTGGTTGTTTGGGGTATATCTGTGCGCCACCCAGTTGATGACCTTTTAGTCCCGTTTGTTCGATGAGCCAGGCTGCGGGTATCTTCACCCCACCCTCTACCTCATAGTGTGGCATATCGGGATAGGTAGCTGCCAGTTGTTGATAGTGATCGGTCGGGATCACGGGGTTTTTGAAGAACGAGCCTGCGCTACCCAGTTGGCCTACCTCAGGCAGTTTATCGCGTCGGATGGCTATCACCGCCTCGCGCACCTGAGCAGCTGTAGTGGCTTGCACTTGTTTTAGTCCGCCATAGCCCAGGGACAGAGGTCCGTTCTTTTGCAGACGGTAGGTAACCGACGTGATGATATATTGCCCTTTTAATTCGTTTTTGAATATACTGTCTCGGTAGGCGAAGCGGCACTCCTTATTACTAAACACGCGCGTGCGTAAGGTAGCTATTTCCAGCGCCTCTACTTCCACAATCACATCCTTGGCTTCTACACCATAAGCGCCTACGTTTTGCACAGCCGAAGCCCCCACGGTGCCAGGTATATAGCTCAGGTTCTCCAGTCCGGTCAGTTGCATATCCACCAGTTGGGCTATCAAATCGTCCAGTTTCAGTCCGCTCTCGGCTTGGATATACACCTCGGTCTCAGTCTCTTTTAGTGCCTTAGCGCGACACATGCGGCTAAGCAGCACCACGCCATCATAGGGGCGTGTAAAGAGCAGATTGCTGCCCTGCCCTATTGGCAACAAAGGCTGACCTGCATAGCGTGTCAGCACTTGGCGCAGTTCATCCACCGAAGCGTATTCTACCAATACTTGGGCTGGCACATCTATGCCAAACGTGTTGTAGGGGAGCAGGGATGTATGTTCTAGTATTTTCATTCTTGCGTAGGTACGATATCGGCACGATGATACTCTTTTAGTCCTTCAATCGGGTCGATTAGTATCTTAGACAGGGTGAAACCCATATCGTCCAGCACCTGTTGTAGCACAGGGCGGTAGTAGTAGGCTATGCTTCCTACAAAACCCACAGAGAGCGCTTTCGTATCCTCTATCTCCACATCGTTTTCGTCCTGGTAATACTGCTCCAGATTACGCACCACAAAATCGGTGAAATGGTCATAGACCAGATCATAGATGCGTTTATCATCCAGGTGTTCTGCGCAGAAGGGGCTAAGGGAAGCCAGATAGCGGTTGGGAAAAGGCTGGCGATAGACATGCTCTATCACATCGGCCTGGGTCAGGTGGTATTTATCCAAGAACTCCTGTTTGAGCGGACCTGTGATTTGGTTTTTCAGTATATCTGCCACCAGGCGTTTGCCCAATACGGCTCCGCCACCTTCGTCACCCAATATAAAGCCCAGCGAGGGCACGTTTTTCACTATTTTCTCGCCATCGTATTGGCAGCTGTTGGAGCCAGTGCCCAGGATGCAGGTAATGCCCTGCTTATGCTGCCACAAGGCACGGGCAGCACCCAGTATGTCTGATTCTACAAAGACGGCAGCGTCTTTGAACACGGTTTGTAGAGCATTGGCCACAAAGTGTTTTTTCTCGGGTGTGCAACCAGCACCATAGAAGAAGATATGTGTGATGGTGCCTGCCCACATCAGTTGGCTAATCTGGGGCAAGAACTGATTGACGATGCTATTAAGCATGGCGTTTTGCGTTTGGTAGAACGGATTAATACCATCCGTATAGAAATCGCTAGACTGTCCATTAGCGGTCATTAAGCACCAGTGTGTCTTGGTTGAACCCGAATCTGCTAGTATAATCATTTTTTTATTAGTTTGTCGATGAATCGATGAATCGATAAATCGAAATTAGCACGCAAAATTACAAAAAATAATTGAAAAAAGCAAATAATTTAATTAAAAAGTATTTTTTTGAGTTGGCTGTTTGGATAATATAGGGCGAGTATATCCTGGTAGTTATGTCCCTCGGTGGCCATTTGGGCGGCTCCTATTTGGCACAGCCCTACCCCGTGTCCCCAGCCGTGGCCCAACAGGGTGAAGCCATCGGAGGCAGGAAGGATATCAAACCAACTGCTATAGAGGCAGGATGGTGAGAGGGCCTGACGAATAGCCAGTTCTTTACCCAGCACTACGGTTTGTTTTTCGCCCACGACCTGCAGTTGGCAGATGCGACCGCTGGCACCGCGTTTCAAGGGATTGAGGGCGATGATGTGTCCCACATCCAGTTTGGTTTTCTGGGCAAAGATTGTGTCCAGTTGTTGATGGGTATAATGCAATTGCCAGTGGTGAAAGTCGGTGGTTTCCTGGTCGTAGTTATTGAGCACTTGGCGCAGTGTAGCAGCGCTCACGCGTGCGCAGTAGGGGCAGGCAACGGGTTGCAGATAGGGATAGTCGGTATCTTCCCAGCAGGTGGAGAAGAGTTCTGTTGTGCCTCCGCAGCACTTATGGTAGCGGCAGTCGCACACCTCGTCTTGAAAGGTCAGCACCTGTCCTGCGGTGGCGCGCACGGCAGTTACGGCGCGTTCGTTGATGCGGGCTAGTCCCTCGTAGCGTTGGCAATGGTCGTCGGCGCAGACATCATAGCCCACATGGTCGGTATGTCCTATAGCGCGCATGAGCCAACTGCGGGAGATTACCGCATGGGCTTTGAGCAGTTCGATAGGACTGGACGAGGCCATCTCAGAGGAGATGACGGAGCAGAGGTAGTCTTCTATGGGGATATGATTAACGGCAGTCTCGGTGCCGTCGGCATTGTGGATAATCTCCAGTGTGCCAGCAAACTCCTGGTCCTCAAAGCGATCCCAATGAAAGCCGATACCGATACGAACCTGCTTGAGCAGGAAGGTTTGCTCGCGTTGTTCAAAATCGATATGTGGGGCAGTCAGGATGCCTACTTTAACCGTGCTTGGAGTTCCCATGTGCGAATACGATCTTTATAGAGGTTATTGCGATTCATGGTCTCGATGTCGCAATTGGCATCTGAGTTGTCGTCCCAGCGGCGGCAGTTATACAGCACATTGTAGATACGGCCGATGCGGTACTCGCGGCTGATACGGAGCCCCACCGCATAGTCCTCACCGTATTTGGTAGTGGGGAAATTGAGTTGGCGCAACAGGGGTGTCCAAAAAGCACGTGGCGCCCCTAGTCCGTTGATGCGCAGGGCATTGTTGCGACCGTTGTCGGGAGTCCACTCGCGGTGGTCGATAACTCCTGGAGGCAGAGGGTTACCATCGAAGTCGGTGAGTTGGTAAGAGCCGATTACCATAGCGCAGTTCTGCTGGTGAAAAGCATCGATGATCTGTTGGACAGTAGTGGAATCGTAGTACATATCATCGGAGTCAAGCTGAATAGCAAAGCGTCCGCAGTCGGGGTGATGAAAAGCAGCGTTCCAGTTGCCACCTATGCCGTGCCAGGTCTTGTCTTGGTGAATAATGACTAGACGGTCTTCTCCCCCCGCTTCTTTCAACTTTAAACTTTCAACTTTCAACTGTTCTAACACCTCTTGCGTGCCATCGGTGGAGTTGTCATCCACCACAATAACGTTGTATTTATACGGTGCGCGCACCTCTTGTGATAAGGCACTGCGGATAGCGTCGCCTATTGTCTTTACGCGGTTCTTGCAAGGAATCACTACCGAGGCCTCGTATTCAAACTCGCCCTGGTGTATATCTACATCTCGGAAACTATCGGGGGCGAGGTAGCCGCCAATACGTTTCAGGTAGGCGGTGACGCAGGCTTCCATTTCCACTTGCACAGCGCGGTTGCGTGGATCGACATAGTCAAATAGTTTCTCGCCCGACTTGCGGGTATCGGTCTCGACCTCATAGTACAGCCACTCGGATATATGTACCAGTTCGCCCAATTGGCTGAGGCGCAAGCGCAAGTCGTAGAAACCTGCGTATTGGTAGTCGGTATCCATAGCAGCCACGGCTTGTTGCAGGGCATCGGTGCGGATAAGCAGCACCGAACCGAAGTCAAAATCGTCACGCAGGGCACCTAGTTGGTAGTCGATAACAGGGGCTGGAGCAGGATTGAAGTGGTCAGCATAGGCCATCACAGCACCGCTATCCTGCATGATCTGCAGCATACGCTGTTGGGCGCAATGCACCCACTCGATGTCGGGTTTGAGATAAACCAGTGTGTAAGGGTCTTTACTTTCAGCCGCAATGCGACGAATAGCAGCGGTGGGGCACACACGCCCAGGAAGAATAAATGGAGAGGTCATATTATTGGTGAATCGGTTTAATTGAGTGCAAAGATACAATTTTTTTTGCAGATATGCAAATTTATTGGTAAAAATATCGTAGTATGACATATATATGACATTTTGTCACACGTGGGGTTTTGGTATATTGTTTGTTTAGAGTTTAGAGGACGGCACAGAGTGCCTACAGTTTAGAGGACAGTTAACTAAACAATATACCACTATGGAAAAGAAAAAAGAAAATTTGGACAAGTTTGCCATTAATCTTTGCGAGAGGGCAAAGAACGGCAAGTTAGATCCTGTGATAGGCAGAGACGACGAGATACGGCGTGTGCTGCAGATTTTGTCACGCAGAACGAAGAACAACCCTATTTTGATAGGTGAACCCGGTGTAGGTAAGACCGCCATTGCCGAGGGTTTGGCGCAGCGTATAGTAAGTGGCGACGTGCCCGAGAATTTGAAGAATAAACTGATTTATAGTTTGGACATGGGTGCGCTGATAGCAGGTGCCAAGTACCAAGGCGAGTTTGAGGAGCGGTTGAAAGGTGTGATAGGCGAAGTAGTAGATGCTGCGGGCGAGATAGTGCTGTTTATCGATGAGATACACACGCTGGTAGGCGCAGGCAAGTCGTCTGGTGCGATGGATGCCGCCAATATACTGAAGCCTGCGCTGGCGCGAGGCGATTTGAGAGCCATAGGTGCCACTACGCTGGATGAGTATCAGAAATACTTTGAGACCGACAAAGCGCTGGAGCGCAGGTTTCAGAAAGTAAGTGTAGATGAACCCGACGAGGCGGCTACGCTATCGATATTGCGTGGACTAAAAGAGAAATATGAGACGCACCACCGTGTGCGTATCAAGGACGATGCGTTGATAGCGGCAGTGAGTCTGTCGTCGCGGTATATCACAGACCGATTCTTGCCCGACAAGGCAATAGACCTAGTAGATGAGGCGGCAGCCAAACTGCGTTTGGAGGTAGATAGCAAGCCCGAGGAACTGGATAATTTGGACAGGCAGATACAGCAACTGGAGATAGAGCGTGAGGCGATCAAGCGGGAGAGAAGTCAGACCACTTCGTTGTCAGAAGTCAGAAATCAGAAAGTGGAACAACTGGAAAAGAAATTGCAGGAGTTGAACGCTCTGAGAGAGACGCTAAATGCGCAATGGGAGAAAGAGAAAGGCTATGTAGCTACTATCCAAAACGAGAAAGCCAGCATAGAGATGCTCAAGCGCGAAGCCGAGGTGGCCGAGCGTGAGGGCAACTATGGCAAGGTAGCCGAGATACGGTATAGCAAACTGCAACAGGCAGAAGCCAACATCAAGGCGGCACAAGAGGCATTGCAGAGCGTAGGCGGTCAAACCCTGATAAAAGAGGAGGTAGATAGCGACGATATAGCCGAAGTAGTAGCCAGATGGACAGGCATACCTGTCAACAAGATGCTGCAAAGCGAGAAAGATAAGTTGCTGAACTTGGAGGAGGAGTTGCACAAACGTGTGATAGGTCAGGACGAGGCTATAGCGGCTGTGAGCGATGCGATACGCAGAAGTCGTGCAGGATTGCAAGACCCGAAAAGGCCAATAGGCAGTTTCATTTTCTTAGGTACTACAGGTGTAGGCAAGACCGAGTTGGCCAAAGCGTTGGCGGACTATCTGTTTGACAACGAGAATATGATTACGCGTATCGATATGAGCGAGTATCAAGAGAAATTCTCCGCCACCAGGCTGATAGGCGCGCCTCCAGGATATGTAGGTTATGACGAGGGAGGCCAATTGACCGAAGCAATCAGGCGAAAACCCTATTCGGTAGTGCTGTTTGATGAATTGGAAAAAGCGCACCCCGATGTGTTTAATGTGCTGTTGCAGTTATTGGACGACGGGCGGCTGACCGACAACAAGGGGCGTGTGGTGAATTTTAAGAACACGCTAATCATACTGACCAGTAACCTAAGCGAGGAGCAGTTGAGAGCGAATGTGCGTCCCGAGTTCTTGAACAGGATAGACGACATTATCCACTTTGAGGACTTGAATGAGGAGCATATACGTGAGGTAGTGAAGATGCAGATTGGGCGCGTGCATGAGATGCTGAAAGAGCAAGGTATCGAGTTGCGCGTTACAGACGATGCTATTCGCTATATTGCCAAAGAGGGCTATGATCCGCAGTTTGGTGCAAGGCCTGTGAAACGGGCGATACAAAGGCTGGTGCTGAATGAGCTGAGTAAGCAGATAATTGGCGGCAAGGTGGAGAAAGAGGTGCCAGTGGTGGTAGAGGTGAAAGATGGGGCGCTGGTGTTTCGGAACTGATATAAGACCCACCTCGGTCCTCCCTCATAGGGAGGAGGGAG
>JAKSNM010000046.1 GCA_024399785.1 Paludibacteraceae bacterium | reverse complement strand
TCATGAAGCATGTGAGGTTTGTAAGATGCAGGAACACAACCATCTTGTTGTAGCATACGTACTACTTGCCACAACTCGTTCATGTTTTTTCCCATCCGCTTACAACGACGGGCAGAAACAATGAACTCAGGAGCATACTTAATTTGATACATTACCCTACAATTTTAATAAGTTCGTCCACAGAGTCAACGTCATACACTTGGCCAAATGCCACTTGTGCTAACGCACGATCCATACTACTTTGTTTGATTGCATCAAAACCAAGGGCTTTAACAATAGCCATGAACTTCTTTACCTCAATATGGGGTACATTAACCAATATGGGATCACAATTAGGCATAGTTGTTACCATACTTATCTCCTTTCATTTTGCGTTTTGCGACGCAAAAGTACACTTTTTTTTTGATATATGCAAATTATTTTTGAAAAAAATAGTGAGGGGTTGTCACAACTCCGAAATATCGGGGTGCACAGGGGACCCACATCAGTCCTCCCTCATAGGGAGGAGGAAGGATTGAGGATAGGAAAGCCTAGGATGGACTAGGAATGCCTAGGATGGACTAGGCGGCGAGCGAGGGGTATCGAACACCCCGAGCGAGGCAGAAAAGTAGAATGTGCCTTACACAAAAAAAAAACTGGCTGCTGATTGCAGAACAACCTAGGGGCCTTAGTTTAGACTGCGACACACATCGCATGTGCCGCAGGCAGGAGCATCGTTTTCACCGAAATATGCCAATAGCACCTGACTACGACAATAACGCTGGTTCTCGGCATACTCCACTATAGCTTGCAGTTTGGTTTGATAATGATTCTTGCGTTTCTCATACACCGCCTCGCTGAGCCAAATATCCGTCTGACGCTCCTTAATAAAGGTAAAGCGGCACGCACGCGTACGCGGCAAATAGGTGATGATATGTCTAGCCGCCAAAGCCGACAACTGCTGATGCAATTCGCGTGTTACTTCTCCTTTCATGTACTGTAAGTCCGTAAACACACCTGGATAAGCACGCATGAGCAATTGCACTAAATCAAACAAATCCTTTGGCAAATCGAAATGACGCAATTCCCCTGCGGCAATATTAATCTTCACCCTCGGCTGCGTCTCCTGCTCATTCTCAAAGTCGATATAGCCCGCATTAGAAAGGATATGCAGTGCTGAATAGGTCTGCAAGAGGGGCAAGTGCATGACTTGTATGAGTTCGTCCATGTGCAAAGCAAACGAATGATTGAGACCACTGCCTGCCCCCACTCCCAAGAAATCGCAAGTCTTGTGATAGACATTTTCTATAAATTCTTTCTCGGGATAGTTATCCCCTACCCGCTTGCGCGCCTTAGTTTTATCTTCTGGAGCATAGAGCAACACTGCGTATGCCTGATGCTCGTCCCTGCCCGCACGGCCAGCCTCTTGAAAATAAGCCTCTAACGAGTCTGGCAAATCGAAATGAATAACAAGGCGTACATCGGGTTTATCTACACCCATACCGAAAGCATTGGTACAGATTATAGTTGAAAGTTGAGAGTTGAAAGTTGAAAGATTATTGGTGTGATAGTTTTTCCACGCTTCCTGTCTGCGGCTACGTTCCTCGCTGCTGAGCCCAGCGTGGTAGAAACTGCATCCAAGCGTCTTAGCCAATTCTTCCGCCCGCTTGCGGTTACGCACATACACAATAGCCGAACCTGGCACACGTGAGAGGATATGTTGCAGTTGTTGCACTTTCTCATCGGCATTCTTGCAATACCGCACCACATAACTTAGATTGGGTCGAGCAAAGGATTTTTTCAATACATGTCTCTCTCGGAACGCTAATTTATCTTGTATATCGTCCACCACATCGGGTGTGGCTGTGGCAGTAAGAGCAAGGATGGGAATAGATTGAGGATTGAGAATTGAGGATTGAAGATTGGTTCGAATCTCGGCAATTTTGAGATAGCTGGGACGGAAATCGTAGCCCCATTGACTGATGCAATGTGCCTCATCCACAGCAATAAGCGTGATTGGCAGTTGTGATAAACGTTTACGAAACTCCTCACTCTCCAAGCGTTCAGGACTGACATAGAGACAGCGATAAGGGCCATATAGACAATTATCCAACGCGGTACGCTGCTTATCATAGTTCATACCAGAATAGATAGCCGCAGCCTGTATGCCTCTGCGTTTTAGGTTCTCCACCTGATCTTTCATTAGTGCAATCAAAGGAGAGATCACCAAGCACAAACCCTCTTGCGCCAGGACAGGTATTTGAAAACACAGCGATTTACCTCCGCCTGTAGGCATAAGGGCCAATGTATCTTTACCCGCCAGCACACTATCAATAATTTCCGCCTGCAAAGGACGGAAATTATCATAACCGAAATATGTCTTGAGTGCCTCAATTGAGGTCATAGCCATAATGTTTCAATCGTCCCTGACTGCTACGCCAATCTTTATCAACTTTGACAAAAAGTTGCAAGAACACCTTTTTCTCAAAAAAAGCCTCTATGTCCTTTCGTGCCAAGGTACCTATTTTCTTTAAGGCTGCACCCTGTTTGCCAATGATAATGCCTTTTTGGCTATCTCGCTCCACATAGATAACTGCCGAGATACGAATCAGTTGATCTTCCTCCTTAAATTCTTCCACTTCTACCTCTACGCTATAAGGTATCTCTTTATCATAGTTGAGCAATATCTTTTCACGAATAATCTCGTTGACAAAGAAACGCGCAGGTTTATCCGTCAGTTGATCTTGATCAAAGAAAGCAGGTTGTTCGGGCAGGGCATCACGGATAGCAGAGAAGAGTTGATCTACCCCAAATTTCTCTTGTGCCGAGATAGGATAAATCATTGCTTCTGGCAACTCTTTATGCCAAAAACCCACCAAGCGTTCCAATGTATCTTGGGTAGTAAGATCTATTTTATTGATTATCAAAAAGACCTTTACCCCCGCAGCCGCCATCTTCTTGACCTTATCTAAGAACTCGGCGTTTTTGTCAGGTGTATCCTGCACATCCGTCACATAGAGCAGCACATCTGCATCCACAAGGGCAGAGCGTGAGAACTCCAGCATCTGCTCTTGCAGTTTATAGTTAGGATGCAACACACCCGGGGTATCCGAATAAACGATTTGGAAATCCTCACCATTGACAATACCCATAATACGATGACGGGTAGTCTGCGCCTTGCTGGTGATAATACTAAGTCGCTCGCCCACAAGAGCGTTCATTAGGGTAGATTTACCCACATTGGGGTTGCCCACTATATTTACAAAACCTGATTTCATTACCATTCTAACAATACTTTACCACATTGGCCAGAAACCATCACATCAAAACCTTTTTGGAAATCATCAAACGCAAAACGATGGGTGATAACAGGACTCAGATCCAAACCGCCCAACAACATCTGCTCCATTTGATACCATGTCTCCCACATACGGCGACCCGTGATACCCTTAATCGTCAAGGCATTGAAGATAACATCGGACCAATTAACCTGCGTATTAGATGGCAAGATACCCAATTGGGCGATATTGGAACCTTTGTACATGTGCGCTATCATATCGTTGAAGGCAGAGGGTGCTCCAGACATTTCCAGTCCTACATCAAAGCCACGAATACCCAATTGTTGCATCGCTGCCTCTACCGTTTCGCCCTTGGAGCCATCCACAGTAATGGTCGCGCCCATTTTTTTGGCTATCTCCAGGCGCAAGGGATTGATGTCGGTCACCACTACATGTTTGGCACCAGCATAGCGACATATACCTGCCGCCATAGTGCCTATCAAGCCTGCACCTGTTATCAACACATCTTCGCCTAAAAGAGGGAAAGCAAGGGCAGTATGTGTAGCGTTGCCAAACGGGTCCATGATGGCTGCAAAATCGTCAGGTATAGAAGGGTGAAGTTTAACCACATTGCTCTCGGGTATTGTGACATATTCGGCAAAGCACCCATCTTTGCCCATAATGCCCACTGAGATGGTATTTTCACACACATGACCCATACCTCGACGGCAATTACGGCAATGACCACACACGATATGTCCCTCGGCTGTAACACGTTCGCCGACTTTGAAATTGCGTACACCTGGTCCTACTTCTGCTACTTCGCCCACAAACTCATGTCCCATGATATACGGAGGGGTGCAGTGACTTTGTGCCCAATCGTCCCACTTATACATGTGCAGGTCAGTGCCACATATAGCGGCTTTCTTCACTTTGATGAGTACATCGTTCACACCCACCTCGGGCATAGGAACATCTTCCATCCATATACCCCAATCGGGATAACGTTTTACTAAAGCTTTCATTTCAAAACTCCTAATTGTTTTCCAACTTTGATAAAGGCGGATATGCCCTTGTCTAACTGCTCCACCGTATGCGCCGCGCTCAACTGCACACGTATGCGTGCTTGCCCTTGTGGCACAACAGGATAATAGAACCCTGTAACATATATGCCTTCTTCCTGCAACGCCGCAGCAAATTCTTGACTGAGACGAGCGTCATATAGCATCACCGCACAGATAGCCGATTGGGTGGGTTTGATGTCGAAACCTGCGGCTTTCATCTTGGCAACGAAATAGTCTGTATTAGCATGCAGACGGTCTTGCAGCACATTATCACGTGTCAAGATCTCAAAGGTTTTGAGCCCCGCAGCAGCAATCATAGGCGGTATGCTGTTGGAGAATAGATAGGGGCGGCTGCGCTGACGCAACAGGTCGATTATTTCTTTTTTACCCGTAGTGAATCCACCTACTGAACCGCCAAAGGCTTTGCCTAGCGTACCCGTGATAATCTCTATTTTCCCACGCAGGTTATACTGCTCGGTCACGCCATGACCTGTCTTGCCCACAACACCCGCAGAGTGGCTCTCATCCACCATCACCAGGGCGTTGTATTTCTGTGCCAAAGCATATATCTGATCTAGTGGGCACACATTGCCATCCATTGAGAAAACGCCATCGGTAGCTATGATTCGGAAACGCTGTGCTTGTGCGGCTTGCAGTTGTTTCTCCAAATCTGCCATGTCGCCATTGGCGTAGCGGTAGCGCACGGCTTTGCACAGACGCACACCATCGATGATAGAAGCGTGGTTGAGTGCATCGGATATGATGGCATCCTCCGCCGTTAATAGGGGTTCAAACAGTCCTCCATTGGCATCAAAGCACGCAGCATAGAGAATAGTATCCTCGGTGCCGAAGAAATCGGAAATAACTTTTTCCAACTGCTTATGTGTGTCTTGTGTACCGCAGATGAAACGCACCGATGCCATGCCATAACCTCTGGAATCCATGCGATCTTTAGCGGCTTGAATCAGTTCTTTATTATCTGCCAAGCCCAAATAGTTGTTGGCGCAGAAATTAATCACATCTTTGCCACCCTCTACCTGTATGCCCGACGACTGCGGAGTGATAATCACTCGCTCGTTTTTATACAAACCTGCTTCACGAATCTCGTTTAGCGTTGTTTGCAGATATGTTTGAAAATCCTTATACATAATATTATACTATACTAATCCCTGTTCAGTAGTAAAAACACCTTGAACAGCTGATTATACTAATCCCTGTTCAAGCATGGCTTGCGCCACCTTCATAAAGCCTGCTATATTAGCACCCTTGACGTAGTCGATAGTGCCATCTTCGCGTTTACCAAATTTGACACACTGCTCGTGGATGGACTCCATGATATGGTGCAGACGTTCATCTACTTCTTTTCCTGTCCACGATATATGCTCTGCATTTTGAGTCATTTCCAGACCAGAAGTAGCCACACCACCAGCGTTGACTGCCTTGCCTGGGGCAAACAGGAAGCCTTTTTGTGCTTGGAAATAGTGGATGGCACCAGGTTGGCAGCCCATATTGCTGACCTCGCAGCAGCACCAAGTGCCGTTTTGTACCAATTCTTTGGCATCGTCTTCACTCAATTCGTTTTGGAAAGCGCAAGGTAAAGCGATATCACACTGCACAGACCATGCTTTCTTGCCAGGGGTAAAGTGGGCTTTTGCTGGGAATTTATCTGCCATATCTTGCACTTTATTTCGATTGCTAGCACGCATTACAAGCATGTAGTCTATCATCTCCCTGTCTATGCCATCAGGAATAGCGCACACGCCATCAGGACCTGATATAGCCACCACCTTAGCACCTAACTCGGTGGCTTTGATGCAAGCGCCCCAAGCCACGTTGCCGAAGCCAGAGATAGCCACCTTCTTACCTTTGATATCTTTGCCTGCCAGTTTCAGTACATGTTCGGTGAAATAGAGCGCGCCAAAGCCAGTGGCCTCTGGACGAAGAATACTGCCGCCCCACGTCATGCCCTTGCCTGTTAGCACGCCCGTGTGGTAGCGTTGACTGAGTTTTTGGTACATACCATTTAGATAACCTATCTCTCTGCCACCTACGCCCACATCACCTGCTGGTATATCTTGGTCAGGACCTATGCAACGCCACAGCTCCAACATAAAGGCTTGACAGAAACGCATAATCTCGGCATCGGATTTGCCAACGGGGTCGAAGTCTGATCCGCCTTTACCACCACCCATAGGCAGGGTTGTCAGAGCATTTTTAAAGGTTTGTTCAAAGCCTAAGAATTTGAGCATAGAGGGGGTAACCGCCTTGTGGAAGCGCAAACCACCTTTGTACGGGCCAATAGCCGAGTTGAATTGCACACGATAGCCCAAATTGGTTTGTACTTCCCCCTTATCATCTACCCACGTTACACGGAACGTGTAGATACGATCGGGCTCCACCATGCGTTCAACGATTTTATTCTTCTCAAACTCAGGGTGTTGGTTATACACTTCTTCAATAGAATTCAACACTTCCTCTACGGCTTGCAAATACTCTGCTTCACCTGGATGCTTGGCAGCAAGTTGCTGCATAATGTCTTGTGTTTTCATATAAAACGAATTTAATTGGAGTGCTCTAAGCACTTAAGATAAATATAAAAAGTTGTTCCTTTATCCGATGATGTGAACGTGATACGGCCATCCGACCCCTCCACAATATTTTTTGATATAGCCAGTCCCAAGCCTGTACCTGTAGATTTGGTAGTAAAATTGGGCATAAACACCTTCGATTGCAACTCTTGAGGAATGCCAGGACCATTGTCAGAGAAAGATATCTCCACCTCCGAATCTCGTTTTTTTAGCATCACAATAATATCACCATCCACACGTCCCTCCAAAGCCTGCAATGCATTTTTAAGTATATTGGTAAACACCTGTCCTATCTGTTCTCTATCCGCATATGCCATCACGCCACTATCGGCACCCACATAGCGAATAGGTATTTGCTCTGAATTGGTTTGTTGCAGCACGATAGCCTGACTTAGTTTTTGAGCAATATCCACTTCTGATGTCACCACTTGTGGCAGTTTGGCAAAGGTAGAGAACGAAGTAGCTATACGACTAAGTGTGTTAATTTGCTCTACCAACATTTGAGATGCCTCCACAAATTTCTGTTCAAAAGCCTCCGTTCCCCGTAGGCGTTGCAATTGCTGCACAGTGAGTTTCATTGGGGTAAGCGGATTGTTTATCTCATGTGCAATTTGTCGTGCCATCGTTCGCCACGCCCCCTCACGCTCTGAGTGTATCACACGGCGCGTGGTTTGTTCCAATTCGTCTGCCAATAAATTATACCGCTTCACCAATTCGCCCAACTCGTCGTTGTAGTGATACACAATATGATTGTCTTGTCCCAAAGCAAAATGTTTCATTTTATCTATCAAACCTTGAATCGGACGCGTAATAGCCTGTGCGATTAAGTAAGAAACCACCAGTGTAAGAACAAGCATGACAATAAATGGTGGCAATAAACGTGCCATTACACTATCCACCTCGTGGGCCACATCTTCTTCTGAGATAAAGAAGGGTATAGCAATATAGCCAATAGGAATATTAACTCCATTCACAAACTCCGTAAATGCTACCAGATAGCGCACTTGTCCTATCTGTTCATAACGAATCTGCGTAGGTTGTTTGCTAAAAAACACCTCGGGGTCCATAATTTGGTTTAGCAGTCCTTGCTCAAACAAACTTGGTGTAGAAGACCCTGCCAGACGTCCACGCACATTGTAAACGTGTATATCAGCCTCGTAGGTGCGACCTAGATTTCGCAAATCAATATTCAGCACGGGTGCCTCTCTTGGCGTTAAACGCATTTGTGAATAATATATCTGCTGCAAAGCAGCTTGTACGTATTTACACTTATTTTGCAGTTGTTCACGCTGCTGTTCCTCGTGATGTGTACGTTCAAATCGCATAATCGATATGCCAAGATACAAAAAGATAAACAGCACTACCGATGAAAGCACCAGTTGTATTTTTCTACGCAAATGCAAATTTCTAAAACCACCAGCTGCCACTAGCATCCCAATAGCTATTCCAATACACACCACACACACCACCAACAGAATAGCAAAATACACGTGGACCCTAAATTGAAGTGTCTGCCACAAAGAGGTGCGTTGTTGAGCTTCGCGAACCGATTGGTACGAAAAACTATGCTCTATCTCATCCAACCCTTGTATATGCCATTCGGTAGGTATCACCGTCATCAGTTTATATTGCCCCATTCGATACCATTTGACAATCGCAGAAGCATTGTCAAACTCACACGTATGCCACTCATCAAACACCACTTGAGGCAAACGGCCTATATTAAGCGAATTAGACGACCAAAACAAGGCCTCGTGGTCATTAAAAATAATATGCACAATATCCCCATCTTGGTGCACAAACTGCCGAATCGAATCCACTTGACCATTAGCCACCAAAGCTAATATCTGCTCCGCCTGTTGATCGGCCTCATTTTGTAACGCATCCAGTGGCTGTTTTGACTGTCCACAAGCAGCCAAAAACAAAAAAATAAACCCTATGATGCACATTTTTTTCATAACCGCTTGCAAAGTTACAAAAAAATCTGTATCTTTGCAAAAAATTTGAGAAAAAAATGCTAAATTTCTTCACTGCCCTCGTTTTGGGGTTACTTATGATACTCGATCCCTGCACGTTATTCACGTCCGTAGCAGCTATTGGATACATTGATCGAGAGATGCAAAACCGTCGTCGTGTATTGGTAACAGGGCTGATGTTTGTGCTGGGTAAACTCGCCACGTATGTATTGCTGGCTATTCCATTTATCATGGGAGCGCAAACCGATGGCATACAACATTTTCTACACGAATGGGGTGAGCCTCTTTTGTGTGCTTTTATGCTGGTATGCGGTGTGGTATTGCTCTTTGCAGGACATCACCACCACGAGCACGACCACGGCATGACCAAGTGGTTGCAGACCGTAGATGATAAGTCGTCATGGCTTTGGGCTTTTATGCTGGGTATATTCTTTGCCATTGCCTTTTGTCCGCATCGACTGATTTATTTTTTCACCATGATAGAGTTGGCGATTACAATGCCCGTCTCGCTGCAATGGCTTATGCCTGTTGTGTTTGGCTTAGGCACAGGTTTGCCTATTCTCATCTTGGCGTGGATTATTTGTTATAGTGCTATCTCCGCCCAAGTCCTTACCGACAAGATGCACCATTTTGAGCATTGGTTGCGCTATATCTGCGCTGTTTTATTCATTGGTTATGGGCTCTATTTAGGAATTCATTTGTTGGGTGACCACCACCATCACGACGATGTCCACACCGAATTTTCGATTTAAACAGTTTACGGTGTGGCACGACCGCTGTGCCATGAAAGTAGGCACCGATGGTGTTCTGCTCGGTGCATGGTGCACCCCGATTCCACGATCCACCATCCTCGACATCGGCACTGGTAGCGGTCTCATCGCTCTTATGTTGGCACAAAGGTGTCCTGAGGCTCATGTGGATGCCATTGACATTGTCCCTGAGGCAATAGAGCAAGCGACCTATAACTTTACACTCTCGCCGTGGTCCAATCGGCTTGCTGCTCATCTATGTGCCGTGCAAGATTGGCAAGGGCAGTATGACCTAATTGTCTCCAACCCACCCTATTTTGTCGATTCATTAAAAAATCCCGACAAAGGACGCGAATTGGCACGTCACACAGACACGCTTTCTTATACAGATTTGTTGACACATAGTGCCCGCTTATTAAAAGAGACTGGCACACTTGCGCTAGTGCTGCCTGCCAGCACCGAGGAGGAGATTATCCACCTTGGCTCTATGCAAGGTCTCTTCCCCACGCGTCTCACACATGTTTTTTCCAAGCCAGGGCGTCCTACACCTATTCGTATATTAATAGAATTCAACAAAAAAGTCTCCCCTATGAAGGGAGATTTAGAGGGGGCATCTTTCTATATCGAATCGGCGCACTCCCCACGCAGTGAAGAGTACGCCGAACTCACAAAAGATTTTTATCTGTAGTTTTACTTAGCTACATTTACGGCACGTACCTCGCGGATGACGGTAACACGAATTTGACCTGGGTAGGTCATCTCGTCTTGGATACGTTTGGCTAGATCGAAAGAAAGCAGTTCGGTATCCTTGTCCGATATCTTATCCGCACCCACAATCACACGCAGTTCACGACCAGCCTGCAAAGCATAGGTCTTCACTACGCCAGGATAGGACATAGCCATATTCTCCAAGTCATTCAAGCGTTTTACGTAGGTCTCTACAATCTCGCGGCGTGCACCAGGACGAGCACCAGAGATAGCATCACAAGCTTGCACAATAGGAGCTATCAGTGATTCCATAGGACACTCATCGTGGTGAGAGGCTACGGCATTGCATATATCAGGTTTCTCACCGTATTTTTCACATACCTTACCGCCCAACTCTGCGTGTGCCAGTTCCTCCTCGTTGTCTGCCACCTTACCTATATCATGCAACAAACCTGCACGACGTGCTTTCTTTGGGTTCAGCCCTAACTCAGACGCCATCACAGCACATAAGTTGGCCGTTTCGCGGGCGTGTTGCAACAAGTTTTGGCCATAAGATGAGCGGTATTTCATTTTACCCACCAACTTAATCAACTCGGGATGCAGACCATGTACACCCAAGTCAATCGTGGTGCGTTTACCAGTCTCTATCATCTCATCCTCCACTTGTTTGGTAACCTTAGCCACGATCTCCTCGATACGAGCTGGGTGAATACGCCCATCTTGCACCAATTGGTGTAGCGACAGGCGGGCTATCTCACGGCGTACGGGATCGTAACCCGAAATCGTAATTGCTTCGGGAGTATCATCCACCACTATCTCCACACCTGTGGCAGCCTCCAAGGCACGTATATTACGTCCTTCACGACCAATCACACGGCCCTTTACCT
>JAKSNM010000045.1 GCA_024399785.1 Paludibacteraceae bacterium | reverse complement strand
CTACATTTCTGGCCAGTCTGCCAGAGGCTTTTAGCACAGGCGAGTGCGTGAAATTAGCACAGCAGATGGGAGTGAGTGAACGCTCTTGTAAACGTTGGTTAAGTGAATGGGCGCAACGAGGTATGTTGTTGCATAGTCATGGTCAATATGAGAAGTCAGCATGAGTAGAAAATGCCAATGGCATTTTGGCACTTTGATATAATATACAGAATTACAGGTAGATATATCAAAATGCCAAAGTGCCAAAGTGTCACCGCTCCGAAATATCGGAGCGCACAAAACGACTAGGTGGAAGGAGAAACAAGAAACAAGAAATGAGGATAGGAAGGACTAGGACGTACTAGGTAAGACTAGGTAGAACTAGGAGGAACTAGGAGGAGACTAGGAAGGACTAAGGTATAGGGTGAGTATAGGGTATACTCATCCTATACTCATCGTATACTCTTTGGGTTGCTATTTCTTTGGAGAGTGTCGAGCGAGTGTCGAGAGACCCTCGACTAAAAAAGATTAGGAATAGCGTCGAATAGTGACCAAATGGTGGGTGTAGGTATTGCCTGCTTCCACAGAGAAAATGCCCTGTTCATCTATTTTTTCCACCTTCACTCTGCCGCTGCAATGCACAATACGTTCCTTATCCAGCAACAGACCCACATGGCTAATCTTGCCATCCTCATGATCAAAGAACGCCAAATCACCCATACGAGCAGACGAAAGGGAATGAATGGCACGCCCTTGCTGAACCTGCTCACTCGCATTGCGCAGCAGCGAGTGTCCAAACAACGAGAGCACCACTTGGGTAAAACCAGAGCAGTCTAAGCCCATTGCATTCTTACCTCCCCACAAATAGGGTATATTCAAGAAGAAACGCACCGTCTCCAAGAGATTCGCTTCCGTCATCTCCATCGGTTCGGCCGCTACCATTGAAGGGTCGATACGAAAAGGAACACCGAGCAATTCAAACTGACCATCGTGATAATTGGGCAGACACGTACCCGCCGTTAAAGGTAGAGTCTGCCCATTATTCATGCTCAAGGCATACGCCATTGGCAGTTTAACACGCGCCACACATTGAGCCTGACGCAGCAGTTTCCACTCTGCGCTACTCAAGCGCGTCAGCATCTTAGCATCTACCCAACCATGTTGCCCATCCGCATCGTTTTTTATCTCTATCCATCGGTCTAACTCGCTAAGGATAGTGCATGTTTCGGCAAAGAGTAATTGCGTTTCTTGTGCTGCCGTTTCCTGCGGTTCACGTCGCACAGGCACCACACTATGTAGCACGATAGCTTTTACCATACTTCTTGCATGTTGTTGTTTGGATTTTTAGGATAATCAATCGTATAGTGCAATCCTCTACTCTCTTTGCGTTCCAGAGCCTGACGAGTAATCAGATAGCCCACATTAATCATATTGCGCAGTTCGCATATATCGCGTGTGGCTTTTACGCGCTTGAACAAGTCCTCGGTTTCCTCATACAACAAATCCAAGCGTTCCCAAGCACGTCTCAGACGCAGGTTGGAACGGACAATGCCCACATAGGTGGACATGATTTGTCCCACCTCTCGCATATCTTGCGAAATGAGCACTTTCTCTTCGTTGGTGAGTGTTCCCTCGTCGTTCCAATCGGGTATATCGGGGTGAAAATCATAGTTCTCTATCACACTCAAACTATGTTTAGCCGCAGCATCCGCATAGACCACCGCTTCTATCAGGCTGTTACTTGCCAAGCGATTGCCTCCGTGCAAACCTGTGCAACTACATTCACCCACTGCGTATAAACGTTTAATTGAACTCTCTCCATCGAGATTCACCTTGATACCACCACACATATAGTGGGCACATGGGGCCACAGGAATATACTCCTTTGTAATATCTATGCCGATGGATAGGCACTTTTGGTATATATTGGGGAAATGGTGTTTGGTTTCCTCTGCATCTTTGTGAGTTACATCCAGGCACACATGATCCAAACCATGTATTTTCATCTCATTATCTATGGCACGAGCCACAATGTCACGGGGAGCCAAACTTAAGCGTTCATCGTATTTCTGCATAAACTCCTCCCCATTGGGCAAGCGCAACACTCCTCCGTAGCCGCGCATGGCCTCTGTGATCAAATAGGCAGGATGGGTTTCTCCAGGATGGAAGAGTGCCGTGGGGTGGAATTGCACAAACTCCATGCCCTGCACTTGACCTTTGGCACGATACACCATCGCTATACCATCACCTGTGGCAATATTGGGATTGGTAGTAGTAGCATAGATAGCACCTGTACCACCCGTTGCCATCAAGGTGATACGACTCAAATAAGTATCTATTTTGTTGGTTTCTGGATTTAATATATACGCTCCGTAACACTCTATATCTGGTGTACGGCGAGTGACACGCACACCCAGATGATGTTGTGTGATTATCTCCACCGCAAAATGGTTTTCCAGCACATCAACAAATGGATTATTCCTTACAGCCTCCATCAACCCACGTTGTATCTCGGCTCCCGTGTCATCGGCATGGTGCAGGATACGGAACTCCGAGTGTCCACCCTCTTTGTGCAGGTCGTAGTTGCCGTCCTGATTCTTATCGAAGTTCACTCCCCAATTAACCAACTCTTCTATTTGTTTCGGTGCATTTTTTACCACTTGTTCTACCGCAGCAGGGTCGCTGATCCAATCGCCTGCCACCATTGTATCATGGATATGCTTTTGAAAATCATCCACCAGCAGATTGGTCACGCTAGCTATGCCACCTTGAGCCTTGGTAGTGTTCGCTTCATCCAACGTGGTTTTGCAGCACAAAGCCACTTTATACTTCTGTTCGTGCGCCACTTTCAGCGCAAAACTCATACCAGCTACTCCACCGCCGACAATGAGAAAGTCATACTTTTTAGTCATGTTGATTAGTTTGGGTTCTGCACCCTGTTTTTTTAGGATGTGCAAAATTACTGTTTTTTTCGCATATATGCAAATTTATTTGCTTTATACCTATTTATTTTGCTTTTGCGAGACCGAACACTACTATTTTTACGCCATACACATCTTTCATTGCCTCCATAACCGCCCGCATAGTAGCCCCTGTGGTTATGATATCATCCACCAGCATGATGGTTTTACCATACCACTCCTCAGGATGATTCACCCGAAAAGCACCCACTACCCCCGACTGGCGTTCCGTATAAGTAGATCTGGACTGTTGCTTAGTGGCCCTATCTCGTGTGATATGGTCTGTGTCAATGGGTAGATGCAGCACATCGCTCAATCCTTGTGCTATATATTCACATTGATTAAATCCTCTATCTATCAATCTTCTTTTATGCAAAGGTACAGGCACTATCACATCCACTTCGTCAAAAAAGCCTGTCTCCTGCCATTCGCTGGCAGCGCATTTGCCTAATTGGCGCAACAACGGGGGATTACCATCATTGAACTTGGCATGATGTATCAGTGTTTGTACAGCTGTTCCTTTTTCATAGCGCAACCAACAGCCGCCCCATGCAAAATGACGAACATCGGCAAAATGTTTCTCTGTTTCGTTATCTCGATTCAAAGCCTGTTCTGTACGATTTAAGCCAGCCAGGCAATCTGGGCAAACATACTCATTATCAGCAAGAACCTGCCCACAAGCGGGACAGGTTCTTGGGAAAAAGACATCTAGTATATACTTATAGAGTGACACCTGTTTTAAAGATGGCTATTTCGTGATAACCATTTCTCTCATTGTTGGTTTCCTCTCCATTAGCCACTGCCAACACATAGTCAATAAACCGACGTACCAACACATCCATTTTTTCGCCTTCTGCCAATACGCCTGCATTGAAATCTATCCATTGAGGCTTATTATTGTATAGGTTGCTATTGGTAGAAACCTTCATAGTAGGTACGTATGTACCAAATGGAGTGCCACGGCCAGTAGTAAAGAGCACCATGTGGCAACCACAAGAAGCCAAAGCGGTAGCTGCGACCAAGTCATTACCTGGTGCAGAAAGCAGATTTAATCCTTTTACTTGCAGCCTCTCGCCATAGGGCATCACGCCACGAACCAGCGATGTGCCACATTTTTGCGTGCAACCCAATGCCTTGTCCTCTAAGGTAGATATACCACCAGCCTTGTTACCAGGGCTAGGATTCTCACCCACAGGCTCACCATGACTCAGGAAATAGTCTTTGAAATTGTTGATCAGCGCTACTGTTTGGTCAAACAAATCTTTATTGGCACAGCGGTCCATCAAGATAGTTTCTGCGCCAAACATTTCTGGCACTTCGGTCAAAACGGTTGTACCGCCTTGTGCCACCAGCCAATCGCTGAACATGCCTAGCAAAGGATTGGCCGTGATGCCACTAAAACCATCTGATCCTCCGCATTTTAGGCCAACTCGCAGTTCGCTAATAGAACATGCGACTCGTTTGTCCTGCTGCACTTTCTGATATAAGTCGCGCAGAATAGGCATGCAGTACTCCACTTCGTCACCCTCTATTTTCTGGCTGACTACGAATTTGACACGATCGTGGTCGTATTCTCCACAGAACTGCTCAAACACATCAGGTTGATTGTTCTCGCAACCCAGGCCGACTACCAACACCGCACCAGCATTGGGGTGATGCACCATATCACGCAAAATCTTCTTCGTATTCTCATGATCGTCGCCCAATTGAGAACAGCCATAATTATGCGGGAAGGCAAATATAGCATCAGAACCTGTTTCTGCACGAAGTTTCTCGGCCAATTTATTCACTATACCATTCACGCACCCGACTGTAGGTATTATCCACACCTCATTGCGAATACCCACCTGTCCATCTTTGCGCTTATATCCCATGAAAGTTCTTTTTTCATCGGGAATATTCAGCACGACATCTTTGGGGTGATACTCATAATTAAGCAAACCAGCCAGATTGGTCTTGATATTATTCTCGTTCATCCAACTACCTGCTTTCTTATCCTCTTTGGCATGACCTATTGGGAAGCCATATTTGATGACGTTTTCCTCTTTTTTGATGTCGCGTATGGCTATTTTATGACCAGCAGGCACATCTTCCAACATCGTTATATGCATGCCGTCTATTTCAAAAACGGCACCTGCCGACATGGGCTGTATGGCTACAACCACATTGTCGGCAGGATGAATCTTCAATATCTGAGTCATTACAGAATTGATTTTACGGTTTCTAACATACCTTTTTTCTGAATATCGTTCAAGAACCCAACGACCATATCGGTCAAACCAGGTATCTTGTTCAGGTCTTGTTTGCTCTCTTTCCAGATAACATCCGTTGCACCCAGCACACCTTCAGCCACTTTGCGTGTGTCACCGCTTGCCCATAGGTTTTTCAGCAAGTCCATGATCTCTTGTGCATCATTCGGTTCGATTGGTGCGCCATCTTCACGCACGCCACCTTTGTAATAGGTGATGATAGCAGCGAGACCCAATACCAAACCTTTTGGCAAATGTCCCTTGCGCTCCAGATAAGTCTTCAAACCAGGCAGATCACGTGTTTCGAATTTAGGGAAGGAGTTGAGCATAATGCTGGTTACAGCATGATCCACATACGGGTTGTTGAAACGCTCCAACACATCTGAAGCGAATTGTTTCAACTCATCCATAGGCAGATTCAGAGTCTCCATCAGTTCTTCAAATTGCACTTTGTGAATATACTTACCTATTACTTCGTGGTTGCAAGCATCACGCACAATATTCAGACCGCTCAAATAAGCCACCGGGCTCAACACGGTATGAGGGCCATTCAGCAGCGTCACCTTGCGCTCATGGTAAGGCTTTTCGCTCTCAGTTATCAGCACATGCAATCCTGCTTTGTCTGCTGGGAATTCAGCGCGCAGTTCCTCTATTGACATATTCTCTGGTTTCTCAATTACCCACAAATGGAAAATCTCGGCTTGCACTACCAAATTGTCATTATAGCCCACTTTCTCTTGGATAGCAGCTATATCTTTGCGAGGGAAACCTGGTACGATACGGTCCACCAAGGTAGCGCATACGTAGTTGTATTTGGTAAACCACTCTTTAAATCCAGCGTAGTCAGATCCCAAATCTTCTTTCCACAATTCGATATATTGGAAAATGCATTCTTTCAAATGGTGGCCATTTAGGAAGATCAACTCGCATGGCATTAGAATCAAACCTTTTTTAGGATCGCCATTGAACGTTTTATAACGACGATATAACAGTTGCACCAATTTACCAGGATAGCTGCTAGCAGGAGCGTCTGTAAATTTACATGCTGGGTCAAACGTAATACCAGCCTCGGTTGTGTTCGAAATCACGAAACGGATATCAGGTTGCTCTGCCAAAGCCATAAAGGCCCAGTTTTGAGAATAGGGGTTCAATGCACGAGAAATCACATCGATACGCTCTAGTGAATTCACAGCCTCACCATTCAGACGGCCTTGTAAATTCACATGATACAAGCAATCTTGACCATTTAGCCAATCTACCATACCCTTTTCTATAGGTTGCACTACCACTACAGAACCATTAAAATTGGTTTTAGCATCCATGTTCCAAATGATCCAATCTACAAAAGCACGCAGAAAATTACCTTCACCAAATTGGATGATTCGTTCTGGCATCACACTCTTAGGAGCCGTTTGTTTGTTTAAAGCCTTTTTCATATCACAAAATTTTAAGTTGTTGATTCTTTAGTTTAAAGTAAAAAATTTGACTTTATTTGTGCAAAATTACTACTTTTTTTGGAAATGTCCAAATTTTTATGTACCTTTGCACAAAATTTGTCAATAATTACACAAAAAATGTCATTACAATGTGGTATAGTAGGGTTGCCAAACGTAGGGAAATCAACCCTTTTCAACTGCCTTAGTTCCGCTAAGGCGCAATCAGCCAACTTCCCTTTTTGCACTATTGAGCCCAATGTTGGTATTATCACTGTTCCCGATGAACGCTTGATAAAATTGGGAGAATTATGTCATCCGGAGCGAGGCGTTATCCCCACTACAGTAGAGATTGTAGATATTGCCGGACTCGTGAAAGGCGCCAGCCAGGGAGAGGGACTTGGTAATAAATTTCTCGCCAACATCCGTGAGACCGATGCCATTATCCATGTACTTCGTTGTTTCGACGACGACAATATCGTGCACGTTGATGGTTCTATTGATCCTGTGCGTGACAAAGAGATTATCGAAGCAGAGTTGCAACTCAAGGATCTTGAGACAATAGATGCTCGCATCCAAAAAACGGAGAAACAGGCCAAAGCAGGTGGCGATAAACAGGCCAAACTCGCACTTGAGGTCATGCTTAAATACAAAGAAGCCCTTTCTCAAGGCAAAAATGCACGTTCAGTGGAGTTAGAAAACAAGGAACAAGAACTTGCGGCCAAGGACTTATTCTTGCTCACCAACAAGCCTGTTATGTATGTATGCAATGTAGATGAAGGTTCTGCTGTGAACGGCAATCAATATGTAGAACGCGTACGCGAGGCTGTTAAAGACGAGAACGCACAAGTTATTGTATTGGCTGCCAAAATTGAAAGTGAGATTGCAGAACTGGAAACGTACGAAGAACGTCAGATGTTTCTCGAAGAAATAGGATTGAAAGAATCTGGTGTTAATCGATTGATCAAAGCCGCGTACGCACTACTCAATTTGCGTACTTTCCTGACTGCAGGTAGCGACGAAGTACGTGCATGGACTTTCCGAGCCGGTTGGAAAGCACCTCAATGTGCAGGAGTGATACATACCGACTTTGAAAAAGGTTTTATTCGCGCCGAAGTTATTAAATACGACGATTTCATCGCCTTAGGAGGAGAGTCGGCTTGCCGTGCAGCTGGTAAACTCGGCATTGAAGGCAAAGATTACCTTGTGCAAGACGGAGACATCATGCATTTCCTATTCAACGTATAAACACATGGCAGAACTTTTATCTTTACTCGCCAATCCCATTTGGGCCAGCATAGCCATCGTGATAGGTTTCGTCCTACTCATCTATGGTGCTGATTGGCTCGTAGAGGGGGCTAGTGCCATTGCCAAACAACTAGGTATTAGTGATTTAATCATTGGCCTCACCGTCGTAGCTTTTGGCACTTCTATGCCTGAATTCATAGTCAGCGTGATTGCGGCCAGCCAACAAAATACCGAAATAGCTATCACCAATATCCTGGGTAGCAATTCGATTAATGTTTTTATTATTCTGGGCATCACAGCTATCATTTACCCCATTTCATCGCAAAAATCAGCCCGTCATTTCGATATCCCATGGTCGCTACTGGCAGGTATGTTAGTATTATTTTTTGCCACTTATACCAAACCTGTCGATCTCGGTTTTAGCAATTTAGGTGAGTTCAGTTTTCAGCGTGGATTCATCTCGGGGATAGGCGGAGCTGTGCTATTATTATGCTTTGCTCTATTCATGTGGCATAGCATACATTTTGCCAAGACTAATTCCGATGAAAAGGAAGAAAACGCCGCATCTGTTTCTTCTTTTTATGCCGTATTGTTGATTTTAGTCGGTTTAGTAGCATTGGTTGTGGGAGGAGAAGTCATAGTACGTTCCGCCACCTCCATTGCCAGTATGATGGGAGTAAGTGACGCTATCATTGGCTTAACTGTGGTGGCTCTTGGCACATCGTTGCCCGAACTTGCCACATCTTGCATGGCTGCCTACAAACGGAATGTAGATCTTGCTCTTGGCAATGTGATTGGTTCCAACATTTTTAATGTTTTCTTCATTTTAGGCACAAGTGCTATTATTCACCCGCTACCTATCTATCCTGGATTGTGGGTGGATGCTATGATGGTGACCCTTGCTTCATTGTTGGTTATCATCTTTGTTTATAGCAATCCTCAACACCAAATCAAACGCTGGCACGGAGTTGTTTTAGTGGGTATTTACGCCCTTTATTTAGCCTATAGACTGCTGAATTTATAATTTTTGCATTAATAAATGCAGAATTATTTGGTAGTTTAAAATTTATTTTGTATCTTTGCCACGAATTAACAGCATAGGTACGGATGGAGTTGAGGAGTCGTTTTTATATTATATGCCTGCTACTGATGATGTCAGCCGCAGGTTTTTTGTATGCTGCTGACGACACTCGTTACGTTTGTCCGGGGGAGACATTCACTTGGGAAAGAACCGGCAAAACCTATGGTCCATTCACTAGAGATGCTAACAAAGTGGATAAGGTTACGGTATCTACCAGTGGTTTTTCAGTCACTTACAATCTACAAATTAAAATTTACAAAACAACATACGAAAATCATACGGGCAGCATTGATTTGGTGCACGGCACCACCCATTCTTTTAACGGCAAAACCTATTCTCTGCCCGGCATTTATTACGATACCACCTACCATGAGGGTGGATGTATCGACAAAGTATACACCATTACAATCTCTGCGGACACATCTGTTTCCATTTGTTCAGGAAGTTCTTTCTATTGGGATAGAACCAATCAAACATACAAACCAACGCGTAATACATCCTACACAAAAGATTATACTGTCAAATCGCTAATAGATGGCAAGAACCGTACCTATAGCATCAAACTAACCATCAACTTGTTGCAGCCAACCAAATCCACTACCAATGCTTTGATTGACGAAGGAGAGTCTTTTCTTTGGTTTGGCAATAAGTATTATAGTTCTGGCACGTATCGCGACACCCTGCCCAACCATTTGGGTTGCGACTCCATCGGTACGCTGAACTTGACCGTTTGTCAGCCTTTGTATGGTGATACGATAGTTGCTATTTGTAATGGTGCCAGTTCTGTGAATGCCTGGGGAGAAACTTTCTATGCGCCCGACACTCGCACGCGCACGTACAAAACTAAACAAGGTTGCGACAGTATCGTGACCTTGCATGTGATTGAAAGTAATCCAGCAGACTCAAACTTATACGTGCATGTCAATAATTTTTATTATTGGTCGCTCAATAAAACACGCTATACAGAATCCACTACAGAGACCGTGACAGTAAAAACCAAATGCGGTTGCGACAGCACCATCACATTGCACCTCACCATCAACAAAGTTGATCCAACCGATACTGCCGTTACCATCTGTACAGGAGACAGCTTTGATTGGCACGGAATATTAGTATCTAAACCCGGCACGTACGAAGATCCTGAAACACACGATATTCTACGTCTGGGTGTATTTCCCACTCCTACTATTCATGTTTCTGGCATCAAATATATCGACGAAGGGCAATCCGTTGCTTTGAGTGTAGAGGGTGCAGATTACTACCGATGGGAGCCAACAGAAACCTTGTCCAGCGAGTGGGCAGATTCCCCTCTCGCTTCGCCATCCATATCCACCACCTACATCGTGCATGGTTTCAACGCAGGAGATGCCAATGCCGTAGCTTCTGGTGATTTTGAACTAGGACCAGCCAGCATAGATATGTTTTATACCGAAATGGCTTGGGCTACGCGGAGTGCGCAATATGGTTCATACATTATAGATACCAATTGCCGCAATATGCCTGGTTGGAATAGTACCACCAATCCGGGAGACCACACATCTGGCAGTGGCTACTATATGATTGCAGATGGATTTAATCATGCAGACGGCATTATTTGGCAAGACACTGTTGATGTGATTCCAAACAACGACTATGTTTTCTCGGCATGGTTCATATCTCTCTATACCAGTGTGCAAAACAAGAGTTATTCCAAACTGCAATTCTTTGTTAATGGCAAACAAATTGGAGATGTAGTGGAGTCTCCACACGACCTCAACACATGGAAGCGCTATTACGAGCAATGGCACAATGATACCTGTACCACCGCCGTTCTTACCATCATGAACCAAAACACCAATGGTGCTGGTAATGACTTTGGTTTGGACGATATTCTGTTTCAAGATTTAAGCAACTGCTCTGCTATGGATTCTATTACGGTTATTGTTAACCGATACTTCGAATTTGACTCCACAGTTTATGCCTCTCAATTACCAATTGAATGGGGAGGGCTCACCGCAACCCACGAAGGCGATTGGAAAGTACGGTTCTATAGTCCCTTTACTGGCTATAACGACTCTGTTGTTACGATGCATCTGCATGTGTTGCAAGACTATAACATTACTATTCATCGCGAATGTTACACAGAAGTGCAGCAACGCGATGCAGGTGAATATCCCGACTATACCGTTGCATATCAGGCCGATAGTTGTGTAACAACCGATGCAGGAATGTATCGGGACGGTGACTTATTGCATTTGAATGCTGTCTCAGATGACAACTGCTATGTTTTCGACCATTGGCAAGATGGCAACACCGATAATCCACGTACCGTCAAGGTCAGCCAAGAGGATGCTTATACGGCATATTTCAGACGCAAGCCATTTGTTATTCAGGTGATTGCCGATAATCCAGACCATGGCGGAGTAGATGCCATGAAGTTGCAAAACGAGTAAAAATTGACGGAAAAACTGCTTTCTCCGTCTTTTTTTTGTAAAAATTCAATTTTTATTTGGTAATATAAAGTATTATTATTAACTTTGCA
>JAKSNM010000044.1 GCA_024399785.1 Paludibacteraceae bacterium | reverse complement strand
AGGCAGACTGTTGGCGCCCAGGTGAGAGGTAATGAGCATGTCATTCGTCTCAGTGGATAATGAATTTTTATTCATAATTTTTAGGTTTAGGCTGTTTTTTGGCCCTTCCCTACACAAAGGTACAAAATCAGGACAGCTATAACCATGGATGAAACGCAAAAAAGCACAAAAAAATTGCAACCGACTAGCAATAAGTCAGTTGCAACACACTTTTTTTCTTATTTTAGGACAAGACTAGGACAAGAATGGCTGTCCTAAACATTGTCGTACGCATCGTGAATTTTAGGGAAATAACGATGGCGAAGGCTATTCTCTTTGACAGGATGATCCAGGAAATTATTCAGTTCTTTCACCATTTTAGCAAAAGGTCGCAGAATAGGAACCATCACATTGTTTTTCTGCGCCTGTTTGAGACACAAAGCAATAGCAGCAGCATGTTCCCTGGGCTGCATCGCTGCCGCACGAATCTTCTTTACCACCTCACGTTTCTTCGCCAGCGAGGCACTGGGTGCCCAAAACGAAAACGCAGCTATAGCCTGCTCGGCAAAGTCAGGCAAGTGGGTAGAGATTTGTCCATTGAGCCACTCAACACAGAGCAGATGCAGATAGATAGCATAGAGTTCCTCGATAGAGAAACGCTCGTAGTAAAGCTTGCTAGCAAAAACAGGTGTATCTTTCACATGTGCATAGAGGTTGTCAGGCAACGCCATGAGCCACCGCTGGTGGGCTTGCAGTTCCTGCTCACGCGTAGTGAGCCCTGCATCTATCGCCGCCTTGTATTGGTCAAAAAACGAAGCTGCCCCCTGCTGACATAGTTGCATCTCCTCGTGCATAACCTTGGCACAGCATTCGGGCGTATGAAAGGCCGCGTGATGGCTCTCTGCCAGGTCCAGACGCGCCTGCCAAATAGATTCGGTCAGGTTGGTCCACTTGCCATGCACAAAAGTGAGCATAGTGCTGAGCAGCGTATAAGCCGTACGCTCGTCGCCCGACAGGCTATGCCCCCAATAGGGCACACTCTGCTGCGCCAGCGCCAACACCTCATCTGCCTCGATAGATAAAGTCTGGCTATACGCCATGATATTCTCAAACTGCATCTGCTGGACGGGAGGGACCATAGGCAAAGGTATATGGGCTATCTCGCCCAAATCGATTCGCTGGGGTAGCACAGGTATTTCCAACTTATCCACCTCTATCTCTGCCTCAAAACAAGAGTCCTCTAACACACTGGTCTCGGGATGCACCACATGGGCATACAGCAACGAATCGTTGGGATAGTTGGCACGAATGATTGGCGCATAGTCTGCACTGACATAGCCCACTTGCTTTTTTTGAATAGCGCCATCTACAGACAGGTCCATCCAAGCCTGTATGGCATAGCGGTCGTACGGATTGGCCTTATCATAACACAAAGCCACCTCTGCCCCGAGGGGCAGAGAGGCTATCAAATCTGGCAACGCGTCTTCGGGTAAACAATGGCGCATGCCAACTATTGGAAAGACCAGGGTCATTGCATCTTATCCGCCACATTTGCTGTAGCCACAGCTGCGACAGTGCATACAACCTTCCTCAAACACCAGTGGTTCACCACAGTTAGGGCAGACCTGACCTTGCACCACGGTGCCGTCTTGGATATATTTCTTCAAGGCACGCTCTACACCCACTTTCCAGCTATTGATGGTCTCGCTATCCATTTGCAGGCCCGAAATCATCTTAATAACCTGGTCAATAGGCATCTGGTAACGCAGCACACCTGAAATCAGTTTGGCATAGTTCCAGAACTCCTTGTCGAACTTATAGCTCAAACCCTCCATGGTCGTTTTCAATCCACGCGAGTTGAGGAACTGGAAGTCATAACGCTTGGTGCCATCCTCTTGCACGACACGGATGATCTTACCTTTGGTAACCGACTTAGGAATCATCAATCCCTCCTCATCGTCTGCCAAACCCGTGAAGATCTCGTAGGGCAGACCATCTTGCAAGCCCACAAAGGCAATCCATTTATCCTTATTGTTTTGGAAACGCACTACATCGCACTCCAACTCAGCAGGACGGACACGCACTTTCTTCTCGAAGCAGACGCAGGTATGGTCCTCTTTCTTATCGGCATGTTCAGCGGCTTTTTTCTCCTCTTTCTTATTCACACCTTCCAGCACATTGCCACGGCTGCCATCACGATAAACGGTACAGCCCTTGCACCCGCAGCGCCAAGCCTCTTCGTAGAGTTGGCCTACCAATTCCTCGCTGACATCTTGAGGCAGGTTGATGGTAACAGAGATAGAGTGATCTACCCACTTTTGAATAGCACCCTGCATCTGCACTTTCTTCAGCCAATCTACATCGTTGGCCGTAGCGTGGTAGTAAGGCGATTTCTTGACCAGTTCATCTACCTCCTCTTGCGTGTAGCGATGAGCAGGATCGTAGGCATAGCCATTGGCGTTCATCCAAGTGATGAACTTATGGTGGAAGACAATAAACTCCTCGAAGCTATCGCCCACCTCATCCACATAGTCCACATGGACGTTCTTGTCGTTTGGATTGACCTTGCGACGACGACGATAGACAGGCTGGAAAACAGGCTCTATACCCGAAGTGGTTTGCGTCATGATAGACGTGGTACCCGTAGGCGCAATGGTCAAACAGGCTATATTACGACGACCATATTTGACCATCTCTTGATACAACTCAGGGTCAGCCTCTTTCAGGCGCAGGATATACGGGTTGTTGGCCTCGCGTTTGGCATCAAATACTTTGAATGCACCACGCTCTTTGGCCATATTGACACTGCTGCGATAGGCAGCCAAAGCCAATGTTTTGTGTACTTTAACCGAGAAATCGATGGCCTCTTGCGTGCCATAGGTAATACCCATAGCTGCCAGCATATCGCCTTCGGCAGTGGTACCCACACCCGTACGACGGCCCTGGGTAGTCTTGGCCATGATCTTTTCCCACAACTCGCGCTCGGTGCGTTTGATAGACTCGCCCTCAGGATCAGAAGCTATCTTTTGTAGAATAAGTTCAATCTTCTCTACCTCCAAATCGATGATATCATCCATCATACGTTGTGCCACAGCCACATGTTGTTTGAACAGATCCCAATCAAACTCAGCATGGTCTGTAAATGGATTTTTCACATAGGAATAGAGGTTGATAGCCAATAGACGGCAGCTATCATAGGGGCACAAAGGTATCTCACCGCAAGGATTGGTGCTCACCGTGCGATAGCCCAGGTCGGCATAGCAGTCGGGCACGCTCTCGCGAAGGATGGTATCCCAGAACAGCACGCCTGGCTCGGCACTCTTCCACGCATTGTGGATAATTTTCTTCCACAGTTTAGGTGCATCTATATCCTTTTTATACATAGGATTGGCTGCATCAATAGGATATTGCTGTTGGTAGGGTTTACCCTCGATAGCAGCCTGCATGAACGCATCGTCCACTTTGACACTCACATTGGCACCCGTCACCTTGCCTTGCTCCATCTTGGCATCTATGAAACTCTCGCTATCAGGATGTTTGATACTAACCGACAGCATCAGCGCACCACGGCGACCATCTTGTGCCACCTCGCGTGTAGAGTTACTATAACGCTCCATAAAAGGCACCAAACCCGTAGAGGTAAGTGCGGAGTTTTTAACAGGACTGCCATAAGGGCGGATATGGCTCAGGTCATGCCCCACTCCACCACGGCGTTTCATCAACTGCACTTGCTCTTCATCGATTTGAATAATAGCTCCGTAGGAGTCAGCGTTGCCATCTTGACCAATCACAAAACAGTTGCTAAGACTAGCCACCTGAAAATCGTTGCCAATACCCGTCATAGGAGAACCAGCAGGACAGATGTAACGGAAATCACGCAACAACTCAAATAGTTGTGCCTCGGTCATGGGGTTGTTGTACTTGGCCTCGATGCGCGCAATCTCAGACGCAATACGATGATGCATATCATCTGGCGTCAACTCAAACAGATTGCCAAAGCTATCTTTGAGCGCATACTTGGTGGACCAAACACGAGCAGCCAGTTCGTCACCATGGAAATAGTCCACGGACGCTTTTTCTGCTTCTTTTTGTGTGTAAGTTTTCTTTTCCATAATATTATAATAAAGTATTCTTATTTTTTTCGGAGCGAAAGCGAGTGCAAAATTACAACAAAATTTTCAAATACGCAATAGTTTGGGCAAAAAAAATTTGAACTTTTTTTCAAAGTTATCCAAAACAAAAATGCAAATCGCTATAATTCAGCAATTTGCATTTTTTATAAAAGTGAAAAGTTTTCCAAAAAAATTACTTAACTAAAAATCAACCTTCTCCAAATGAGAAATTAAAGCAGTGCAGACCGATTTGTTGTTTTGGTCAACTTGTTGATAGTGAGTGCCTTGAGAATCGGTAAAGAATTTAGTAACAATCTGCTCAGAATTATGCACTTCTTTTATATAGTTAATATCCAGGCGAATAGGAAAGTTTTCAACATTGCATAAGTGTGCATCCATCATGCGTTCCAGATATTTACAGGAATTGCAATGCTGATTGTAGTCGCAATCGGAATATTGGATGGTATAAGGCACTTGTCCATCGGGTTCGCTGACAGGCATTAGGCGTGCAGGTTTATTCATTGTGAGCACCTCGCCGTCCACCTTATCCTGGAACATAGGCAGGTCAAACGCATTGACGATCTCTCGCTTGTGTATATCCAGCACCGCCCAGACACTCTTGGCCTGGCCAATCAACTGGGTGTCGATATAGATTCGGTAGTTACGCACCGACAGCATGTGTGCATTCTGCTCCACCCACGTCTCCACACGAATAGTCTCGTAGTGGGTAGGCATATAGTTGAGTTCCAGATTCAAACGTGTTATCACCCACGTATAGCCCAAGGGCAAGAGTTGGCTCAAACCATAGCCCTGCTCCTCGGCAGCCTTGCCAGCCACATTGAGGATATAGTTCTCCAATGTATATAAACGCAGGCGTCGCGTATAATCGACATCCTGAGGCTGAATCTGGTATGAATAGCTGAATTTCATTATTGCATGGCCCCATCGACCTGTATCACTTGTCCGCTGATATACGAACTCATATCACTTGCCAGGAACACAGCCACCTGTGCCACCTCTTTGGCCTGACCTGCACGGCGTAGCGAAATGCGTTGCACAAACTGTTTCAAGGTGTCTTCGCTCAATCGGTTGGTCATATCGGTAGCGATAAAACCCGGGGCAATGGCATTGGCACGAATACCGCGGCTGCCCAGTTCCTGCGCCGTAGATTGCGTCAGGGCCACGATACCTGCCTTAGACGCAGCATAGTTAGCCTGACCCGCATTGCCATGCAAGCCTACCACCGACGACATAGAGACGATAGATCCACTGCGCTGACGCATCATAACGGGAGCCACCGCATGAATAAAATTGAAAGCAGATTTCAGATTGGTCTGCAGCACCTCGTCCCATTGCTGTTCAGACATACGAAGCAATAAGCCATCTTGGGTAATGCCCGCATTATTGACCAAAATATCAATATGTCCAAATTGGCTTTGCACCCGATTGACTATATCGTGCGCTTGGGCAAAATCTGCGGCATTGGATTGATAGCATTGACAGGGAACGCCCAGTTGCTCAATCTCGTTGCAAAGACACTGTGCCGACTCGGCACTATGCAGATAGGTGAAGGCGATAGCACAACCCTCACGCGCCATAGCCAAGGCTATTTCTCTGCCTATTCCACGCGAAGCTCCTGTAATCAGGGCTACTTTATCAGTTAATAGATTCATCGGTTTCTTCAATAGGGAAAAATCCCGTAGGTTGCAAAATAGTATATTCTGTCATCGTTTGATTGCTTTGGAACCCGATGCCCACCAATGTGGAGGTAGCACGACGGATGGTAATCATAGAATCGGAATAGACACGTTCCGTATTTTGGTTCCAAAACAGCTGTGGGGTATCGAATTGCTCGCCTGCCTCGTTCTTTGCATGCACATGTCCCCGCAGTTCCCATAATCCCTGTTGGTCGAGGTATTTCGCATAGTCGGCTTGTATAGAGGCATCCACTTGCAGGTTCTCGTCGAATTTTTCCAGGTACACGCCATCTATAAACTCCCAGTAGGAAGGTTCGGCCTTGTCGTACACTTGCCAACGTTCCGCATTGATACGATAGCGCGTGACACCCGAATCGGAGATTAGCGTGGAAACACCACCCGCATCCAGTATAGGCACAGCGGTACGATCGTCAATAGCATCTGCTTGCAACCGTACCCCCTTGCCACAAGCGCTCAATAGCGCTATTATCGCGAGTAAGCCTATTATTTGGCGGGACGACATGTGGTGCGTTCGTTGATCCAGCCGCCTACAATAAAGTAACCATCACCAAATACGGATTGCAAGTCAAACAAATCTTCTTTTGTGGGGAAATATTTGCTATAAGCCTGAATCAATTTAGCCGCATCATCGGCACAATCAGGATATTGTTTGGCTTTTTGGAACTGATCTACAGCAGCCCAGAACACGGTTTTGTTCATGATTGCAGCTTTGGCAGCAGGATATTCAGGAGCCTGGTATGGTTGAGAAGCGGCGTAGCACAGACCAATCAACAGGTAGCAACGGCCAGACAAAGCAGGATTGGCCTCCATAGCACGGCGTGCAAATGTACGTGCATCGGCATTGCGATGGAGTTTATCCATCATGATAGTAGCCATAGCCAGATAGTAGTCACCCTGGTTTTCCATAGCATCCTCTTCCACAAGCGACAGAGCTTCTCTGTAGTACTCTATTGCGCCATCCCAGTCCTCTTTCTTAGCGCACATCTTGGCGCAACCAGCAGCCGATTCCTCGGTAGGTTGCAATTTGTGTGCAGCCTGAGAGGCAGCAAAATAGACTTCAGACTCGGTGCAGCCAACGCTCTTGAACAGTTTCATCATCTTGAGCATATCCTCCAGATACATACCATTGGTCTTCACATAGTCTTTGTATAGTTCATCCATTTTTTCGCAACTAGCGGCACCCGAAGCAGCGAACAGACCATCTACGTACTCTTTTTGTTGCGCAGCGGCCGTAGCGTTTTTGCTGGCAGGATTGTCCCAAATAGCTTGCAGAAGAGTACTTACTTGTTGATAATCATTGATATACTGATCAGCAAAGGTTTCAGGATTGGCCTTAAAGATGGCAGTACTTGCTTCTACCAATTTTACCAACACGCTCAATTGAGAAGCCTCGCCCATGCCTTCTATGCTTTGTTTGAGCCAACCATAAGCCTCACGATTGGTAGCATCCTCTGGGAAATAGGTGAAGAAATCGACACCTTTTTGGCCCAAAATATAAGCCACAGGGTATTTAGGATCGTCACCGAAATATTTCATTCGCTTGTCATACATCTGCATGGCCAGGTGTGCTATCTCCTTTTTCTCTGCATCGGTAGCAGCATTGGCGTATTTCCAATCCAAGATCTGAGAGCCCTTGCTATAGATAGCTTTGTTGGCATTAGGGCAGTTGGTATAAACCTCGAACCAGGGTTCGTAGGCATCTGCATATTGTTTGGCTTTGCAATACTCGTTAAGTAGCGAAACCTGACCCAGGCATTCCTCGGTAATTTCAGGTTCTTCTTCCACTACCACTGGTTCTGGAGCAGAAGCAGCTTCTTGGTTTTTGACTGGTTTTTTAGCACATGCCAAAGCAGGCATTACGGCAGCAACGGCCAATAAGAGAATTGTTCTTTTCATTGTTTTTATGTTTCTTAGAATTATAATTTGCGTTTATGGAACCACGATTCATTCACCGCCACATCAACAGTGAGTTTGGTAATATTCTCCACCAATCCTGGCAGCGAAGTCTTACGACCATATTCGACCGTGGCATTGATCATTGTAGCAGAGGTGCGCAGAGGGAAGCCAACACCCAAGGAGATGGAGAAATCCTGCCAATCATCGCCTACTGCATAACTATTCATCACAGCTGCACCCAGACGCCACACCATACGTTGATGGTATTTGATGCCAAACGGATTGTGTTGATACTGCACACCCACCGACACACGCTGGCGATCGTGCAAGTAGCCTTTTTGGCCAAAATACAAGGCATCTGACCACATTTGGCGCGAATAATCAGCCGCCAAGGTCAGTCGTTTGTTCCAAGTATAGTTGGCACCCACGCTCCAAGCCATAGGCATTTCGCAGCCATTGCGCACAATAATAGTATCTAAAGTATTAACTTCTGTCACCAAATAGTCACCACCCATAGGCAATTTAGGATCGAACGTAGCGCCCAACAGCACGGTGTGTTTACCAAAAGTGTGAAACAGTTGAGCACCCACTTTGGTGCGGAACGCACTCATATCGGTATAGCGGACCACTTCGGACCCTGTGACAGTAGCATCATTGAAAGATAGGATGGTAGAGTTGGTGACAGTACCAAATATATAGTAGAAATTCGCACCCACGGCAAACCAATCCAGCACATTGAAGCCCAGACCGCCATAGACCTGGCTCAACCCACCCTCACCAGCATAGTTCACATGGTAAGAATAGTTCTTTTCTGCGCCATCTATGGTAAAATTGTAGTCCACATGGGTGTAGGGCATTATACCGCAAGAGAATGCTATCCAGCGTTTCCACAGGGGGAATTGCAGGGTGACGTAGTCCAACATACCCAATGGTACATTTTTCTTGCCGTAACTATCGCGATAGTTGGTCCACCCCACACTAGCAGCTATATCGAACATAAAGCTAAGGCTGTCGCCTGCAGTATAGGATGCAGGTTGGGAAGGGTTGATGGTGTGGTTGGACCGCATAGGAGCCACCACGCCACCCATCGCACGCAGTTCGGAGGATATATTGTCGTTCATCTCGCCAAATCCAAAGCGAGAAGAGGGCGAGCCCTCCCCTGCCATCACCATAAGAGGCAAGAGCAGAAGCACAACACTATATAGCCATTTTTTTATCATCAGCGTTTATTATATTCCAATATTCTATTTAGTCCAATCAGTACCAGTTGTTTCTGATAGTCCAGATCATCTTTCATTGCGTGCAACACATAGGGTGCATTGCCACCTGTCAAGAAAGCGCGAAAATGTTTGGTACGCTCTTGCATCACTCTAAGATAACCTTTCACTTCAAATAGTATGCCACGCACTACTCCAGAGGCGATTGCATCGCGTGTTTTTTGCCCATAAAGAGGTATCAGTTCCTGTTCATCCACTTCCACCTGAGGTAGTTTTTTGGTCATTGTACGCAAGACCGTCAAGCGCATTTTCAGTCCTGGTGCTATATTACCACCCAGGAAATGGCCATCCTCGCTCACGAAATCATATGTGATAGCACTACCCACGTCTATTATCAATAAATTCTCATTGGGGCAGAGCCACGACGCGCCCACTGCTGCTGCCAACCGATCTTGCCCAAGTGTCTCGGGGGTGAGATAATCATTCTGGATAGGTATAGGCGTCTGATGGTCGAACAGCACAAAGCATTTGCTAAGGCGATTGAGTGCATTCACCATGCTTGATTCCAGATTGACCACCGAGGATATGATGCTATTCTCTATTGGGTATAGATGAAACAAGCGTTCGGCATCCGCAGAAGAAAAAGCTTTGTACACAAAGTCTTTTACCATTTTCCCCTCGGTGTCAAACAATGCCACTTTGGTTCGAGAATTTCCTTGATCAATACAGATATTCATATCAATCCCCTGCCATTTGGGTGTATAGGAATCGTTTAATCGAGCGTTTAGGTGTTTTCTCAAACTCGTGAGGATAGAGTTTGATCTTGGTCACTTGCTCATAAGCCGCCAACTGTTGGTTGAGCACCTTACGATTTTCCTCCATAGCGGCCAACAGGTCCTCTTGATTCAGGTGGTTTTGGTCAACGGCAGTGTAGTCGGGATAGACCAATGCCACCAAGTGGTCCTCATGTTGCAGCACGATTGACTCGCCTATGTAAGGCAGGTTATTCAGTTTAGACTCTATCTCCTCGGGGTAGATATTCTGTCCACTAGGTCCGAGTAGCATCGTTTTGTTTCGACCCTTCATAAACAAGAATCCATCCTCGTCTATCATACCCAAATCGCCTGTTTTTAACCAGCCGTCTTTGGTGAAGGTTTCTTTGGTAGCCGCATCGTTGCGATAATAGCCCTTCATAACATGCTCACCTCTAACCAGCACCTCGCCCACGCCTTCGGCGTTGGGTTTAACGATCTTAGCCTCCATCAATCCTTCCAGCACTCGGCCACACGATCCAGGTTTGCTATTGGGATATTCCGTCCACGATATCAAGGGGGCACACTCTGTCATGCCATAGCCGACGGTCATTGGGAATTTGATGCGTTGCAAGAATCGCTCTACCTCGGCATTGAGAGGAGCACCGCCTATGATAATCTGAGCAAACTCACCTCCAAACACATCCATGAGTTGCTGACGAATCTTCGCCAAGACCATTTCATCCAGATACGGCACTTTCAGCACCCAGCTAACAGGAGGTTTGGCTATTTGTGGAGCTATTTGTTGCTTGTATATTTTTTCCAAAATCAGAGGCACCGACAAAATCAACGTAGGTTTCACCTCTTGGAACGCTTTAATCAGTATCTTTGGAGCAGGAGTACGTCCTATAAAGTAGGTATGTCCGCCCGCAGCCAAGCAGCCCAGAAAATCTACAGCGCAGCCGTATGCATGTGCCAAAGGCAGGAAAGCCACATGACGGCATCCAGGATAGACCAGACCTGTTGTGAAGAAAAATTTGATATGTCCTGCCAAAGCATTGCATGGCGTCATCACACCTTTTGAGAAGCCCGTAGTGCCACTGGTATAGTTGATAGATGCTATCTCGGAGTTCTTGCGAGGTTTGAACACCAAATCCTCTTTTTGCATACCATGGGGAAATTTCTTATCATATTCTTTGCCTGCCCAAGCCCAACTAACATCTTTTTTCTCTTTGATATCAGTAGCCAGCACATTGAAATTGGTCAAAGAATATACCACACGCACCTCCTCCATTTGGTCCAGCGTCATACCCTCGTAGATCAGGTCGGTAATAAAGAGAAGTTTACTGCCCGAATGGTTGATGATATGCAGCGCATCCTCTGCTTTGAAGTCTTGTAGAATAGGCACGATGATTGCACCATAGGTCACCGCTGCCAGGTATACAGTCACCCAGTTGCAGTTGTTTTTGCCCATCACAGCTATGCGATCGTCGGTTTTTACGCCACAATGGTGGAACAGACGCTGCAATTTCCATATTTGGGCAGCCATCTGGCCATAGGTTAGTGTATTGTCAGATCCCCAATCAGAAATAGCCTCTAAATCCCAATGCTCACGCAAAGAGCGCTCGTATATCTTTACAAAATTATCTTCTGGTGCAGTCAGCATAAGTCTTTGATTATTTAGCGTACCACTATACTATCCACAACATATCGGCTATCGCCACGCCAAGGCAATGTACCCAGGTATTGTTTGGTAATAAGGGTCATCTCGTGGTTGGCATTATCACGAATCTGTTGGGCTACTTTTTCATCTTCTACCGAGAACTTAAACTCGTACGATTTCATTCCTGCCATCGTACCCGTCTGTATCATCTTACCTTCGTAGGTTTTAAACAGATAACCTTCTTTCTTAAAATAGTTAATGGTACCCGTATTGTCGGCCGTAGCATAAACAAACCAGAATTTAAAATACGCAAAACCACCCAAAAGGACCAGTATGATAACTGTGATCCATGTAATTACTTTACTTTTTGTTGTCATAATTCTCCTAATTTAGCGTGCAAAGATACAAC
>JAKSNM010000043.1 GCA_024399785.1 Paludibacteraceae bacterium | reverse complement strand
CCTTTGGCCGTGATGATATTCTTGGACTCAACGACCAAACCACCTACATAACTCTCGCCCAAGTATTTCTCAAAACCTGGATAGCAAGTGGCCTGTTTACCCTCCAAGATTCCCAATCTACCTAATACAGAAGGAGCATAACAAATAGCGGCAATCATCTTGTTCTCGTCATTATGCTTGCGCAACAACTCACACAAAGCCTCACAAGCCTCCAAATGACTGGCACCACCAGGAAGGATTAGCATCTCGGCATCCGAAAAATCAATATCATCCAATAAACCATCTGCTTGCACTGCTATATTATGCGCACCAAGCACCATCGCTTGACCTGTGATAGACACAGTAGTGACCTGAATATTAGCACGACGCAATAAATCTACGGTGGTCAAGGCTTCTATTTCCTCAAAACCGTTGTCCAAAAATAAATAGTTCATGTTACTTAAATTTGAAATAATATGTAATAGTGCCCATTACGGCATTTGGATGATCTACCATATTGAATCTTGCCTTCATGGCAGCCCGAACAGCTATCTGTTTAGTAACTTCGTCAGAGATGGTGGTACCTTGTCCAGCACGTGCGCTCACTACCAGACCATCTTTGTTCACCGTGATGAACACCACCACTTTACCTTCCTGTTTGAAATCGCTGCTCGGTATAGGCAAAGCACCTACCAATGAGCGGCCATTCAGACTCCAACTATTGCCACCTGCTGTGCCATGACCCAACGGATTGCCGTTAATAGCTTTGCCATTGTCGCCAGGCTGACCATTAGCCCCCTCGGCGGATGAAGTCTGGCCAAATAGTGCGCCCATCTGCTGGGCTTTGGCGATAGCCTCGTTCTTTTTACGTTGCTCCGCAGCTTTACGTTCGGCCTCCGCACGTTCTTTGGCTATACGTTCTGCCTCTGCCTTTTGTTGGCGTTCCCTTTCCTGCCTAGCGGCCTCAGCCACCGACTCATCCTCTTGGGTCAACACAGGTTCAGGTGCTGCCGCAGCTGCTGGCGAGGTTTCTTCCGAAACTGCCGTTGGCTGATAAAGCGGAGCATCGGGCAATCCGCCACCTTCCTCCATCACCTCACCAAACGACACCATCACGCCCTCGTCCTCCTCGGGTTCAGGCACATACAGGAAGAAGAACCACAGGAACAAGAACAGCAATAGCATTGTCAGTACAGTGCCAATAGCCGCTATCATATTGGATTTCTCTTGCAGTTTCACCGTTTGGTAGCGATTACGAGTTTCATTTTATATTCGTTGGCAATATCCAACACTTTCACCACTTGCTTATAAGCTATCTCTTCATCTGCATGCAAGGCGATATACATCGTAGAGTCTTGCATCTGCACACTGCTGAGATACCCCTCTAAATCTTGTTCTTCAATAGCCACAGGTTTTTCTTTGCCCAAAGCCACGGAATACTGACCCAAATCGTCGATAAACACCTTCGCCACCACTTGTTTGGTAGCTGTTTTGGCGCGAGCCTGGGGCAAGTTGATCTTTATATCATTGGGCGACGACATCGTGCTAGCCATCACGAAGAACAGCAGCAATAGAAATATCAAGTCGGTCATAGAGGACATTGCAAAGGTTGCCTCTACCCTATTTCGTCTTTTTAGAGCCATAATTTTATTGACCTGGTTCGTTTAACAAATCCATAAATTCTAGGGTGCGGCTTTCCAGATTACGCACTACGCGGTCAATACGTGCCACAAGGAAATTGTAGGCAAACATGGCCAAGATACCCACTATCAAACCGCCTATGGTAGTAACCATAGCCTGATACATACCTTCGCTCAAGGCGGACATTTCAATCACACCACTAGCGTTTTGTGCCATGTTATAGAACGTTTGTACCATACCGAGTACTGTACCCAAGAAGCCCAGCATAGGAGCACCAGCAGCGATGGTGGCCATAATCACCAGTCCTTTCTCCAACTGGCTAACTTCCAGATTACCTACGTTCTCGATAGCCACTTGCACATCTTGCATAGGGCGACCTATACGGCTGATACCTTTCTCCACCATGCGTGCAGAGGGTGTGTTCTGTGTATGACAAGCATTGACAGCAGAGGCTATTTTGCCGTCGTGTATATAGTCTTTGATTTGGTTCATAAACGATTTATCCTCTGCCATTGCAGCGCGTAGCACTACCATGCGCTCAATGAAGATATAAATAGCCCAAGCCAACAGAATAGCAAGGATAATCATAATCCAACCGCCATACGACGCCATGGTCCACAGGTTGATTGACTCTTGTACAGGTTCTTCTTGTGCAGCCATTTGGTTGGCCACATCTACTAGTGTGTCTATTTGCAACATAATTTATATTGTTTTATTGTTTCTTCTATTCCTAAATACAGCGCATCGGCTATCAGCGCGTGTCCTATGCTCACCTCGTCCACCCAAGGGAACGCAGCGATGAAAGCACGCAGGTTCTTCAAGTTCAAATCGTGCCCCGCATTCAGTCCAAGACCTACCTCTTTAGCCTTTTCGGCAGCAGGACGATACATCGCCAATGCTTTTTCGGGGTTTTGGTTATATACTTCGGCATAGGGACCCGTATATAGTTCCACACGGTCAGTTCCTACGGCTTTGGCTCCCTCTACCATGCGCACATCGGCATCCACAAAAACAGATACGCGTATGCCTAAATCATGAAAATATTGGGTAAGATGGCTCAAATGGTCACGATAGGTAATGGTATCCCAGCCGTGGTTGCTCGTGAGTTGATCTACCGCATCAGGCACCAAAGTGACTTGCGCAGGACGCACCTGAGACACGATATCTATAAATCGCTCATCGGGATTGCCCTCTATATTCAACTCGGTAGTAACCAGTTGTTTGAGTGCCAACACATCCGAGCGACGTATATGACGCTCATCAGGACGAGGATGCACGGTAATGCCTTCCGCACCAAAGCGCTCACAATCTGCCGCGAACTGCTCCACGTCAGGCAAGTTGCCCCCACGCGCATTGCGTAGCGTAGCCACCTTGTTGATATTAACGCTCAATCGTGCCATAAATTCCGTACTCTTTGCGGCTGCAAAGATACAAAAAAAAAATGAAATCACCAAATAATATAACGCAAAATTTGCATATATAAAAAAAATGTAGTACCTTTGCGGTCGCAAATTAAATTACGCGTAGTATGACTATAGCAATTTTTGGCAATACACTCAAGCCCCGCATCGGCGAGGAAATACAGCATTTGCTAGACTTCATGGCGCAGCGCAACGTCAATGTGTTGCTCTCCTCTGAGATACGGCAAGTGCTCAACCTACGGCAATATAAGCAATTCCCCGATGCCGATGAGGCCATCGACTTTGCCCTGTCCGTAGGAGGTGACGGCACGTTCTTAACCACCGCTGCCATGGTGGGAGAATATAACATACCTATCCTGGGTGTTAACTTCGGCCATTTGGGTTTCCTGTCGGAAGTGCGCACGCAGGATGTGGATTCTATATTAGAGGACCTCGTGAGCGGCAACTACACCATCGAGCAACGCAGTCTGCTACGCATCACCAGTTCCACAGGAGGCAACCTGGCTTCGTCGGACGCGCTCAACGAGATAGCCGTGATGAAATATGGCCTGAGCAGTGCCATCAGCATTGATTGTTCTGTAAACAACGAACCTCTCACCCGCTACACGGCCGACGGGCTGATGATAGCCACGCCTACAGGCTCTACAGCCTATAACATGTCGGTAGGCGGACCTATCATGGTGCCCCAATCCCGAGGTATTATACTCACGCCTATTGCCAGCCACAGTTTGACGGTACGCCCACTGGTGGTACCTGACGATTGGAAAATAGACCTGCACGTGAAAAGCCGTACAGGTTCGTATATGGTTTCCATAGACGGACGCAGCCAAATAGTGAATGACACGGTGACGCTACATATCGAAAAATCACCTCGTACCATCAAGTTGGTGCAAGTTTGTGGTACCAGTTTCATCAAATCGCTGAAAGAGAAACTACTGTGGGGAGAATAATTATGTTATTAGATGCAATCACTTGGAATGTAGATCCCATCATCGTGCATTGGGGATTGAACGGTGGCATACGTTGGTACGGCCTATTGTGGGCCCTTGGCATATACGTGTGCTATCTCATACAGGTCAAACTATACGCTAATGAACATTGCCCACGCGATTGGGCAGAGAAGATTTTTGTGTGGATGACCCTGGGTGTTATCATAGGCGCACGCGTAGGACACTGTCTGTTCTATGAGTGGCACCTGACCAACGACCCTATTCAAATCCTGGCGTGGACTATCCAGTACCGCAACCCTTACATCGAAAATCCTTTTGCGATGCTCAAGATTTGGGAGGGCGGTCTCAGCAGCCATGGCGGTGCATTCGGACTCATGTTCGCAGCGTGGCTACTTAACAAAAAGCATTTTTCCAAACTGCCCGAGTACCACACCTCTCTCGTGTGGATATTCGACCGCCTCGTGATAGGTGTGTGCATTACCGCCACCTGCATTCGTTTCGGCAACTTGATGAACTCGGAAATCTATGGCGGACCGACTGATCTGCCCTGGGGATTTATCTTTGTACGCGATGGACAAACGGTGCCCTGCCACCCTACGCAGATATACGAAATGCTCTACTGCATTGTGGCGTTTGTGGTCACTTGGACCATGTATTGGCACTATAAAGCCTACCGCCGAGAAGGTTTGATTTTCGGCACGTTCCTACTGATTGTGTTCGTAACACGTTTTCTATTGGAATTTATTAAAAACGACCAAGAGGCGTTTGAGCAGAATATGCTGCTTAATATGGGTCAGTGGCTCAGTATTCCCTTTATTGTGTGGGGTATATACCTTATTATACGCGCGTATAAGCGTCCGCTCACCCCTGAAGTAGTGCTTCCATCTGATTCCAACGCACCACAGCGTCGTGGCCGTAACGCCAAATAGTCTCACGTACTTTTTGTGGGGACGATTCCTCACCCAAATGGCTCTTGCTAAAGAACTTGTCTGCGTAGCAGATGAGTTTTTCTTCCAGTGTCTCTGGGCAGTAATCCTGTTCGGGAATAGGCAACTCCTCGCGCACCACCTGTTCTATCGTAATACCACTGCCTGTATGTCGCTCTGCCACCCGTGCATGACGCGGATAGCCCTCTTTTCGTAACAGTTCAGCCCCCAAATAGCCATGCTCGATATAAATATGTTCCCCTGTGCAATGAATCTTAGGCGCATTGCAAAAGATAATACCTATATCGTGCACCATAGCCGCCTCTTCCACAAACTGCAAATCCACTTCCAATCCTTTTTCCTGTAATTGTTTGCCTATCTCCAACGCGCGTTCGCACACCTGGCGCGAGTGCGTCAAGAGTACGTTCCTCAATTCAGGACTGGTGCTGTAATATTTATCTATGAGGCTAATGTAATCCATTTAACAGGGCTTTGGCATTCATTCGTTTCTTGCCTGGCAATTGCAGTTCATCTATACTGATATTGCCATCGGCACAAGGTATAGCGATAGGTCCATCGCCTATAGTCACCTTATACACTTTCACATTTTCATAGTGCTGCCCTTTGATGTCAAGGTTGCACCATGCAGCAGGATACGGACTGAGTCCGCGCACGAAGTTCTTGATTTCAAGCGCAGTCTTCGAGAAGTCTATTTGGCAATCTTCCTTAAATATCTTAGGTGCAGGTTTCAAGTCGGGCCACTCGGGCTGAGGCGTAACAGGCAGGGCTACTCCGCGTTGGTCGCAGTCGATTATCAGATCTACCGTACGCAACGTGAGTGGTGCAGAGAGTGCCATCAATCGGTCATGCACACTACCTACGTCCTCGTTCTCGTCAATGGTAATGCGCTCTTGCAGAATCATATTGCCTGTATCGATCTCGTGTTTGAGCATAAACGAGGTCAGCCCCGTCTCTTTCTCTCCATTCATCACGGCCCAGTTGATAGGTGCAGCACCACGGTAGTGCGGCAGCAAGGCGGCATGTATATTGAACGTACCCAGTCTCGGCATAGCCCACACCACTTCGGGCAGCATACGAAAAGCGGTAACTATCTGCAGGTCGGCGTGGTAACTACGCAACTGCTCGATGAACGTCTCATCTTTCAGTCGCTCGGGTTGCAGCACAGGCAGTCCCACCGATAGGGCGTATTGCTTCACGGGTGAGTACTGCACTTGGTGTCCGCGTCCAGCAGGTTTATCGGGCATAGTGACCACAGCCACTACGTTGTAGCCGCCTTCCACCAGGGCTCTCAGTCCTGCCACCGCAAAATCGGGTGTACCCAAATATATGATCCTACATGGCGCCATGACACTGTTTATATTTCTTGCCGCTACCGCAAGGACAGGGGTCATTGGGACGCGGTTTCTTGTCGGCTATCACAGGCATTGGACGTTGTTGTTCACGCGTGTCGCGTCCAGCCGCAGCCGCTTGACCACTGGCGTGCGCAGCCTGTTGCACAGCGTCTTTTTGGGTGCGGTACTTACTCAGGTCCATGCGCTGTTGAGCTTGGGCACGCTGTACAGCATCGGGCTGCTGCTGGTGGATCTGACCACGTAGCAGAATAGCAATAGCACGGCGGTTGAAGCTATCCAACATCTGTTGGAAGATATTAAAGCTCTCCAGTTTATAAATCAAGAGCGGATCTTTCTGCTCGTAACTAGCGTTTTGTACCGATTGTTTGAGGTCGTCTAACTGACGCAAATGCTCTTTCCACTCGTCGTCTATCACATAGAGTACGGTGCGTTTCTCAAACTCTTTCACTACCTCTTTGCACTCGGTTTCGGAGGCACGTTTCAGGTTGACGGCTACGTTATACACTTTCTTGCCATCGGTGATAGGAACCAGGATATTCTCATACATAGCCCCTTTGTCGCGATAGACTTGTTGAATAACAGGGTTGGCCACCGTCATCAGTTTATCCATTCTGCGCTTAAAGGCCTCAATCACTGCCTCTGCCAATTGGTTGCTCAACTCTTGCTCTTTGCTGCCACGGAAAGCCTCTTCGCTAAAGGGCACTTCCATTGCATAGGTCTGCATCACGTTGTATTGCAAACTGTCGTAGTCCATGGCATCGCGTGCATCGGCTATGATAGATTCGGCGGTGTCGTAGATCATGTTGGTGATATCTACTCCGATACGCTCACCCATCAGGGCGTGGTGACGTTTGGCGTAAATCACATTACGTTGGTTATTCATCACGTCATCGTATTCGATTAGGCGTTTACGAATACCGAAGTTATTCTCCTCCACTTTCTTTTGGGCTTTCTCCACGTTGTTGGAGATCATATTATGCTCAATAGCCTCACCTTCTTCCCAGCCCATGCGGTCCATGACAGAGGCGATACGCTCGCTACCGAACATACGCATCAGGTCGTCTTCCAATGAGATAAAGAACACGGATGAACCTGGGTCACCTTGACGGCCACTACGTCCGCGCAACTGTCTATCTACACGGCGGCTCTCGTGACGCTCCGTACCGAGGATAGCCAAACCGCCTGCGGCTTTCACTTCGTCGCTCAGTTTAATATCCGTACCACGACCTGCCATGTTGGTGGCGATAGTCACTTGACCTTTCTGACCTGCCTCGGCTACCACCATAGCCTCTTGTTGGTGCAGTTTGGCATTCAGCACATTATGTTTTATCTTGCGCAGGTTAAGCATCTTACTCAGCAATTCGGATATCTCCACGCTGGTGGTACCCACCAATACGGGGCGACCTGCCTCTACCAAACGTTGTATCTCGTCAATCACGGCGTTGTATTTCTCACGTTTGGTGCGGTAGATACGGTCGTTCATGTCGTTACGGGCGATAGGACGGTTGGTTGGAATCACTACTACATCCAGTTTGTATATGTTCCAGAACTCCCCTGCCTCGGTCTCGGCGGTACCCGTCATACCTGCCAGTTTATTGTACATGCGGAAGTAGTTCTGCAAGGTGATGGTGGCAAAGGTTTGGGTTGCGCCCTCTACCTTCACGTTCTCTTTGGCTTCCACAGCTTGGTGCAGACCGTCAGACCAACGGCGACCTTCCATCACACGACCTGTCTGCTCATCTACAATCTTCACCTCGCCATTGTCGATGATATAATCCACATCTTTCTCAAACAAGGTGTAGGCTTTCAGCAGTTGGTGTACGGTGTGTACGCGCTCGGACTTGATGGCGTAGTTATTCATTATCTCGTCTTTCTTCTGCTGCTTCTCCTCGGCGGTTAGGTTCATGTTCTCCACCTCAGCCATTTCGCTACCCACATCGGGCATAACGAAGAAATTGGGGTCGTCTGTATTGCCAGTCAGGGTGTCGATACCCTTGTCGGTCAGTTCGATGGACTTATTCTTCTCGTCAATCACGAAATAGAGTTCATCGGTGGCGATGTGCATGTTCTTCTCGTTCTCTTGCAGGTAGAACTCCTCGGTTTTCTGCAAGCGTACTTTCACGCCTTGTTCGCTTAGGTATTTAATCAATGCTTTGTTCTTTGGCATACCCTTGAAACTGCGGAACAGGGCCAACTCACCTGCCTCACGCTCTTTCTCGTCCTCGCTGCCCATCTTGGCTTTGGCTTCGGTCAGCAGTTTGGTGGTGAGAGTCTGTTGGGTGCGAACCAGCAACTCCACGCGGTGCTTATACTCGTCAAACAACTGGTCTTCGCCTTTGGGTATAGGGCCTGATATGATCAGTGGTGTACGTGCATCGTCTATCAGCACCGAATCCACCTCATCCACAATGGCGTAGTTATGTCCGCGTTGCACCAGGTCCATGGGGGAGGTAGCCATATTGTCACGCAAGTAGTCAAAGCCGAATTCGTTGTTGGTACCAAAGGTTATATCGCAGTTGTAGGCTTGGCGACGCTCGTCCGAATTGGGGCGGTGCTTGTCGATACAATCTACCGTCAGTCCGTGGAACATATAGATAGGTCCGTTCCACTCCGAGTCACGTTTGGCTAGGTAGTCGTTCACGGTCACTACATGCACACCTTCGTGGGTCAGGGCGTTGAGGAAGACGGGCAACGTAGCCACCAGGGTCTTACCTTCACCCGTCGCCATCTCGGCTATCTTACCTTGGTGCAGCACTACACCGCCGAATAATTGCACGTCATAGTGTACCATGTCCCACTTTATCTCGTTTCCGCCTGCGGTCCAGTGGTTGTGATAGATAGCTTTGTCGCCGTCTATCTCCACGAAGTCGAAACGCTCATCCGCTGCTAGGTCTTTATCCATTTGGGTAGCGGTAACGATTACTTGCTCGTTCTCGGCAAAGCGGCGGGCAGTCGATTTAACAATAGCGTAGGTCTCAGGCAGTATTTCGTCTAAGATGGCTTTGTAGTCGTCTTTTATTTCTTTTTCGAGTTTATCTACTTCGTTATACACTTTCTCGCGTTGGTCTATTTCCAAGTCCTCTATGCCTGCTTTCAGTTCGGCAATACGGGCTTTCTTGTCCTTTACGCGGTCTTGTATCTTATCCATCAAGGCTTGACTGCGCTGGCGAAGTTCATCGTTCGAAAGCGCATCTATCTCTGGATAGACGGCTTTGATTTGATCTACATAAGGCTGAATCTCTTTCATGTCTCTCTGTGCCTTATTTCCAAAGAGCTGACTGATAATGCTGATAAAACTCATATCTTAAATAATTAATTTTCTAGTTATCTAGTTCACTAGTTCCCTAGTCGTCTAGTTTTTTTCGCACTATAATCCAAATGATTATCGGGGCGCCGAATAGTGCAGTCATCGTGCTGATTGGCAGTGGATAGGTAGATAGGCTGCATAGTATATCGCATGCCAGCACCAGGTTGGCTCCTATCAATGCGGCTGCGGGTATTATCTCGCGGTGGTTGCTGGTCTGCATCACGCCCCGTGCTATATGTGGCACAGCCACACCCACAAAGGCTATCGGTCCGCAGAAAGCAGTCACTCCGCCTGCCAGCAGTCCTGTGGCCACTACCAGCCACACCCGTATCGTCTCCACTTTAATGCCCAGTCCGCGAGCGTAGTTCTCGCCTAGGAGCAAGCCGTTCATTGGTTTGATGAGCAGTAGGGCAATTATCATGCCAACCGCCACAATGGCAGACATCACTGCCAATTGACTGCCATTCACGCTGCCCAGACTGCCAAGTGTCCACACGATGAATAGTTTCAAGGCATCGGGGTTGGCTATGTTCTGTAGCACGCTCACTATAGCGCCTGCTATCGAGCCTAGCATCATGCCCACTATCAACAGGCTCACGTTGTCTCTTACTTTGCGTGCTACGGCCAGCATGAGTAGCAGCACTCCTGTGCTGCCAATGATAGCAGCCACGGCCACCGTGCCCCCTGCGCCCAGCATCGTGCATCCTGCACCCAGCATCGTTATCAACGCTACGCCTAGGCTGGCGCCTGAACTCACGCCCAGTATATAGGGTCCTGCCAAGGGGTTGCGAAACAGGGTTTGCATCATTGTGCCGCTTACCGACAGGGCTATGCCAGCCACGATAGCGGTCAGCATCTTCGGCAATCGCAGTTGCCACACTATCTGTTCCTCTATGGGTGACCATTTGCCGAACGGCACCAGCCACATGGATCCGCAGCACACATCCAATTCAGCCAGCAGCAGCACTGCCACCACCAGTCCAATCCATATCCAAGCCTTCTTACCCATTTTAATTCGGCTGCAAAGGTACAAAAAAAATTTGAAATGCGCAAATTTTTTAGTTGAAAGTTGATATTCATATCAAATATAGGTCATTTTGGGGGGTTTTACGTTTTATTCTTCAAATCCCAGTACATCAGTGCGGCTTTCCAGTCCTGCACATCTTTCCACCCCCGCATCATGTAATAACACCACGCTTTTTGATAGACTAGCAATTCTATTTTGTGTTCGCGTGCAAAGGCTTCCCAATCTTTCCATATAGGCGGCTCAAAAATTTTATTTTTATCAAAAACCAACGTGCGTGTGTGCGTGTTATCACCCACACTCTCTTTATTATTCTCTTTTATATTCTCTTTGGTTCTTTCTCTTAAAATCGTTTCATTATGTAACGTTTCCGTAATATTATGTAACGCTGCCGTTTCATTTTGGAACACTGCCGTTTCATATTGTAACACTTTTATACCTTCAATCTCTCTACTGATTAAGCCTTTTTTCTCTAGGGATAACAGCATACGAAGGGTTGTTACTTTATTTCCACAGCGAGAGAAAGAGCCTAATTCAGCCAGTGAGCCTTTATAAGGTGCAGCCTTGCACAGGTAGAGAAGCGCGGAATAAACCATCGCCTCTCTACCCCACAAGTCTAGTGTGTTGCAGATGTCTATATCTGTTCTGTAATACATACATATCTTATATTCTATTCCCCTCGCTCAGGGCGTTCGATGCCCATCGCTCGCTTCCTCCCTTCCCCCCTCCCTTTGGGTGTCATTGGTGTTATATCTTTTGCTGATGTGCAACGCCCACAGGCGGTAGTGGAGGAAACGAGCTGTAATTGCTCCGTAGCGACAGTACATCCCTCTGGGCTTGGGCGGGGCTATATGCGCGGAGTCGCCTAGGAGCTGTTACTGCGAGTGCCACAAACGCACATCAGCATGTTGGTGGCTGCTGCCAAGACACCCATTTTCTATAATCTACCTGAACGAAGGGTGAACGAAACGTTAGCGAGACGTGAACGAACCTTTATTTATAGTACGATTCCACTTTTGCTTCTATCCGTCTTAGTTCCCCATTCATATAGTGTTTTATTACCTTGCGTTTCAACCTTTCTTGCTCGTCTGGGTGAAAGATCTCGCCTATTAAAAATAGTTCTACCACTACATCTTCTGTATTGGGCTTTGAGCATACGGTAAATTCTAGTGGCTTACTCGGCACTTTTTTCAAATAACATGGGGCGTGCATTTTTTCCCATCTTGTTTTTACTTCCTCTGCTTTCGAGGCATCTACAAATTTTACTCTCATAATTGTAATTGTTTAATTGGTTAATTGGTTAATTGGTTAATTGGCTAATTGGTTAATTGATATTTGGCGGGTATCGCCAGCCCTCGTTTGAGGTAGTAGTTATAGTAACGTCGGCGGATATTCTCTCCAGGCGTGACACGTTCTAGGTTTTCGGCACGATTATCTAGATGGTCGCCATTGATATGATCTACCTGTGTTTTGGTAAAGTCCGTATTTAGCAAAAAGACGTCTGCTATCTCTCGATGAAGAT
>JAKSNM010000042.1 GCA_024399785.1 Paludibacteraceae bacterium | reverse complement strand
AATACTATTTTTGGTACGGAGATTAGCGATGAAAAACTGCAAGAGATCTACCGCAAAAAAGGTAAAGTAAGATTGGTAGCTGATATGTCGTCGGATATATTGAGTCGTCCAATTGATGTAAGTCAATTTGATATTATCTATGGCGGTGCACAAAAGAACCTGGCTCCTGCGGGTGTGACATTTGTTATTATCAAAGAGGAGTGCCTGGGACATGTGACAAGACATATCCCGACCATGTTGGATTACCGCACGCATATAGACAACGGCAGTATGTTTAATACACCTCCTGTATTGCCTGTTTATACCGCTATGCTAACCCTGCGTTGGCTAAAAAAGAATGGCGGTGTAGATTGGATCATGCGTCGCAATATAGAAAAAGCCAATCTGTTGTATAAAGCAATAGACGAGAGCAAGATGTTTGTGGCTACTATCCAAAAGAAAGAGGATCGCAGTAGAATGAATATCTGCTTTGTACTGAAACCTGAATTCGAAGGCTTGTTTGATGAGTTCTTCGCTTTTGCTACAAGCAAAGGCATGGTTGGTATCAAGGGTCACCGTTTGGTAGGTGGTTATCGCGCAAGTTGCTACAACGCTATGGATGTAGAGGGCGTGCAAGCCTTGATAGATTGTATGAAAGAATTTGAAGCACAGCATTAAATAAAGAAATTATGAAAGTATTAGTTGCAACTGAGAAGCCCTTTGCAAAAGTGGCAATAGATGGTATTCGCAAAGTCGTAGAAGAGGCAGGTTATGAATTGGTACTGCTTGAAAAATATACAGAGAAAAAACAATTGTTGGCTGCTGTGGCCGATGCAGACGCTATAATCATTCGTTCGGATGTGGTAGATGCAGAGGTGTTGGATGCTGCCAAGCAGTTGAAAATAGTAGTGCGTGCGGGTGCAGGTTATGATAATATAGACCTGGCAGCTGCCACGGCGCATAAGGTGGTGGCTATGAATACCCCAGGTCAGAATTCAAACGCAGTAGCCGAATTGGCATTAGGACTGATGGTGATGGCTGTGCGTAATATGTATAATGGTACGAGTGGCACCGAACTGAAAGGTAAGACGCTCGGCATACATGCCTTTGGTAATGTAGGCCGCAATGTAGCGCGTATTGCCAAAGGTTTTGGTATGAATATAAAAGCATACGATGCTTATTGTCCCGATGAGGCTATGGTGGCTGCTGGTGTAGAACCTGTGCATAGCGCAGAAGAGTTGTATCAACAGTGCGATATTGTGAGTCTGCACATTCCCGCAACCGATGAAACCAAAAAGAGTATCAATCATCATATGGTAAGTTTGATGCCTAAAGGTGGCGTGTTGGTGAACACGGCGCGTAAAGAGGTGATAGACGAAGATGGCTTGTTGCAACTGTTGCAGGAGCGTCAAGATTTGAAATATGTGACCGACATTATGCCTGTGAAGGATGCCGAGTTCCGCGCTTTTGAGGGCCGCTATTTCGCTACACCTAAGAAAATGGGCGCACAAACTGCGGAAGCCAATATCAATGCAGGTATTGCTGCTGCCAAGCAGATAGTGGACTTTATTGAAAATGGTGTCACTAAATTTCAAGTAAATAAATAAGGTATAAAAATATACGTGAAAAAAGTTAGTGTAATTCTTGGAGCGTTGCTAGTGGCAGGGTGGTGTAGTGCCACAGGATTGGTAGATGCCATAGGTATATACCAGCCTGTGTTTGAAATGCCCAATCCCAGGGGTGTAGATCATGTGTATCTATACCACGGAGCCAATGATGTGGAGTTTACAACTCAATCGCAGCAGATAGCAGACTGGTATGATGTGAGTTCGCATCGAATGGTGGGAACAGGGTATACTACTTTCATCAATGCAGAGAGTGGACACACGTATATGGTGTCATCGAGAGGTCGTAAAGAAACCTTCGCTGTATTTGATGATGCACAATTTTCGCTGAAGGATTGTCGTTTGCGGATAAATCCACAATGTGACAGTACCATAGTGACGATAGAGAATTTCAAGATAACAAGTTATATAGACACAGCGGGTAAAACCCAATATGTGGAACGCACGATGGTGCTAGAGTATCAGAATGAAATCTGGAATAACGAGAGCAAAGCGTGGGAAACATTGCCACAGTCTGATACAATAACAGGAATAGACTTGTCTTCGTTTAGCTGCAATAAACTATTGATAGATAGTGATTTTAAGTTGAAAGACTTGACTTTGGCAGATAAGGAAGATAGTATTTCTACCGATAGCACGGTGGTAGCCATAGCTGTGGATAATCATCAACTCTATTTTATTGCCAAACGCGGCAAGACATTAGAGAACGAAAAGGAAGGTCCCTATGACGACAACACGATTATTCACTCTGCACCACTGGATGTACTATTTGAAAGCCATCCTAGTGCAAAAGCCGATGTGTATAGTTGGACTATCAAACGAGGCAAGGATGTACTTAGTCAACGCAATGATAAAGATATGCGTTATATATTTGACGAAGCCTCTGCATCGGGTCCAGTGACCTATACCGTGGATTTAGAGGTACTAAATTCCGATTATCCAGAGTGTGTTTCTACAGCACAAGATACCATTGTGTTGAACGAGAGCTTTATCCTAGTGCCCAATGTGTTTACCCCCAATGGCGATGGCGTGAACGATGAGTTTCGTGTAGCGTATCGCTCGATATGCGAGTTTCACTGCTGGGTCTATAATCGTTGGCAACACATAGTATATCAATGGGACGATCCTGCCAAGGGATGGGATGGTACCTACAATGGCCGCAAGGAGCCCGATTCGGCTTATATCTATATCATAGAAGCCACAGGGTGTGACGGCCAACGCTACAAACTAAAAGGAACAGTTAATTTATTAAGAGGAGAATAAAATGATGAAACAAGATCCAGAAATTTTTGCTATTATTCAAAAAGAAAGAGAGCGTCAGACCAAAGGTATTGAACTGATTGCTAGTGAGAACTTCGTTAGTGACCAAGTGCTGCAAGCCATGGGGTCGGTGCTAACCAATAAGTATGCCGAGGGCTATCCTGGTCACCGTTACTATGGTGGTTGCGAAGTGGTAGATCTAGCTGAGGACTTGGCGCGCAATCGTTTGAAACAAATATATAATGCAGAATATGTGAATGTGCAACCTCACTCGGGCGCACAAGCTAATATGGCTGTGTTTATGGCATGCTTGAAAGCTGGCGATACGTTTATGGGGTTAAACCTTAGCCATGGTGGCCACCTCAGCCACGGTTCGGCAGTCAATTTCTCAGGTTTAATGTTCCGTGCTATTGATTATAGCCTGAATGAACAGACGGGTAGAGTAGATTATGATGAATTGGAGCAGAAGGCTCGTGCAGAGAGACCTAAATTAATAATTGCGGGCGCGAGCGCGTACTCGCGCGAGTGGGACTATGCCCGTATCCGCAAAGTGGCTGATGAGATTGGAGCTATCTTTATGGTTGATATGGCTCACCCCGCAGGACTAATAGCAGCTGGCTTGCTAGATAACCCCTTGAAATATGCACATATAGTTACCTCTACCACCCATAAAACCTTGCGTGGCCCTCGTGGTGGTGTTATCTTGATGGGCAAAGACTTTGCCAATCCATGGGGTAAAACTACTCCTAAGGGCGAGGTGAAGATGATGTCTGCATTGCTAGATAGCGCTGTGTTCCCTGGCACACAAGGTGGACCTTTGGAGCACGTGATTGCAGCCAAAGCAGTAGCATTTGGTGAGGCATTGCAGCCCGAGTTTAAAACCTATCAACAGCAAGTGAAGAAAAATGCTGCAGTGATGGCACAAGCATTTATGGATCTGGGATATAAAATTATCTCAGGTGGTACAGACAACCACTCCATGTTGGTAGATTTGCGTACTAAATATCCAGATTTGACAGGTAAGGTGGCAGAGCATGCTTTGGTAGCTGCTGATATCACAACGAACAAAAACATGGTGCCTTTTGACACCCGTAGTGCTTTTCAGACGAGCGGTTTACGCTTCGGTACACCAGCAATCACAACGCGTGGCTTGAAAGAGGATAAGATGCCATGGATTGTAGAACTGATAGACACCGTGCTGCAAGCTCCTGAATCGGAGACTAACATTGCCAAAGTGCGTGAGGTGGTGAATCAAGAGATGAACCAATACCCCTTGTTTGCATGGTAAACATGAGAAAAATAGTATGCTTGGCATTGCTATGTCTGCCATTTGTGGCTAGGGCGGATGTGTTGCGTGATATACTGACGAAACAATATGAAGCCCAAACTGTGTCCGAGCAGACTATAGACAGCCTATTAAGTGGTAATGTGGTGGTATCGGACGATGAACGATATCTGCCACAGTACCGCTATGTGCTAAAACACGAGAACGAACAGAAGATGTTCCGCCGTTCCTATTTCGCGAACTACTATCTCTGGGATAAACATAAAAACGAGAGAATAGCAGTGTCGGACACCCTGATTCGTGATGCACAACTATCGCCGAATGGTCAGTATGTAGTCTATGGTAAAGGGCAAGATTTGTATATCTACAAGGTACTTTATAAGACAGAAGTTCCTATTTTGGAGGATAGTTATAGAAAAGGACAAGATATTTTCTACGGCGTAAGCGATTGGCTATATGAGGAGGAATTTGGCATTACGCGAATGTTTTGGTTCTCGCCCGATTCGAAACAAGTAGCTTTTGTGCGCTTGGATGAACAAGAGGTGCCTACATTTAGTTGGCAAACCTATCTTGATAAGCAGTACCCAGAGAGCCAATCATTGCGTTATCCTAAGTCTGGAGCCAAAAATGCGGTAGCAAGCGTCTGTGTGTATGATATATCAACCAAAGGTATTCGCACCATGAAACTGCCGCAGATGGATGAGGCATATATACCTAGGTTGACTTGGCGCAGCGAAGATGAATTGGTGATAGAACGTGTGTCGCGAGATCAAAACCACGTGCAAGTCTATGTGGCCAATCCAAAATCCACAGTTTGCACGCTGTTGTACCAAGAGAAGAGTGCAGACTACTTTATAGACTACGCATTGCTCGATGAATGGCAATGGCTAAGTGATGGACGTTTGGTGGTGCTAAGCGAGAAAGATGGTTGGCGCAGTTTGTATCTCTATTCGGCACAAGGGGCAGAGCAGAAGCAACTAACTGCGGCAGGTAGTGATGTGACCGCAGTGTATGGCGTGGATGAAAAAACAGGTTGGGTATATTACCAAGCCGCTCCTGTTCCTGGCGAAAGACATATTTATGCAGTTAATCTCAAATCAGGTAAGATAAATCAATTGAGTGAAGGTGCTGGCACGCATGCGCTTGTGTTGTCTAAAGATGGCAAATTAGCGATAGAATGCTATCAAAGCGAGACGATTTGCAATCGTTATACACAATACCAAATGGGTGCAGGCAGTTGGAAAGCCGTTGGTACACAACCTGATGAACTAAAAACAGTGAACCGCCATAATGATAGTATTCAACATGCGTGGGAGAATCTACGAATGCCCCGTAAGGAGTTTGTACGTATCCCTACCGAACGTGGCGATAGTTTGGAAGCTTGGCTGTTGTTGCCTAATGAGATGCAAACAGGAAAACATTATCCAGTAGTGATGATGCAATACTCAGGTCCATCTACGCAGCGTGTGCTCAATCGTTGGCGTCATCGATTTGGTCATTATTTGGCTAGTCAGGGCTATGTGGTGGTGAATGTTGATCCTAGAGGTTCGGATTGCAGGGGTAGAGCATTTCGTAATGCTACATATATGCATCTGGGTACCAAAGAAGCCGAAGACCATTTGAGTATAGCGCGCTATATGCAGACTTTGCCCTACGTGGATAAAGATCGTATAGCGATGATAGGCTGGAGTTATGGCGGTTTTCAAACCATCCGCACGATGATGGAACAAAAAAATGAACTGATTAAATGTGGCATAGCAATAGCTCCCGTAGCAGATTGGCGTTTGTACGACACTGGCTATACAGAGCGTTACATGCGTCGTCCTCAGGTGAACGAAGATGGTTATAAGGAGGCAGACTTGTGCGCCAGAGCCAAAGATTTGAAGGGCAATCTGCTTTTGGTGCATGCTACAGGTGACGATAATGTGCATTATCAAAACTCGTTGTTACTGATAGACGCGTTGGTGAAGGCGGGCAAACAATTTGATACGCAACTATACGTCGATGATAATCACTCGTTGCTGATTCCTGAAAATAACGAGCATTTACACCGCAAAATCATATTGTGGCTAAATAAAAATCTATAAAATTTGCATATGTGCGAAAAAAAGTGTATCTTTGCACGTTTTTTACGCAAGTAGTAGAATAATAAATTAACCAATTAAACTAATAAATTATGGCAGAAAAACAAAAAATGAACGTTGCCGCCATTGTGGTGATGTATCTATTGTTCTTTATGATTGCCTTCGTTACCAATTTGTGTAACCCAATGGCAGTAATTGTGAAAAATGTATTTAGCATGAGTAATTTCCAAGCTCAACTGGGTAATGCGGCCAATTTTATAGCATACGCAGTAATGGGTATTCCTTCTGGACTGTTGCTCAAGAAAATTGGCTATCGCAAGACCGCGTTGTTGGCTATCTTGGTTGGCTTTATTGGTGTGTTCCTGCAATATGTTTCAGGTTGGGAAAATGTGATGAGTTATGGTGTATATTTGGCAGGCGCATTCATTGCAGGTTTCTGCATGTGTATGCTCAATACAGTGGTAAATCCTATGTTGAACACCCTGGGTGGTGGTGGCAACAAGGGTAACCAATTGGTTCAATTTGGAGGCGTGTGCAACTCATGCGCAGCAGTATTGGTGACAATTATTATGGGTAGTTTGATAGCAGATGCTACCAAAGCACAAATAGCTGACGCTACTCCTGCATTGATGATAGCTTTAGCAATCTTTGCCTTGACGTTTGTTGTATTGGCAGTGGTGAAATTCAAGGAGCCAGAACAAGAAGCAGAGGCTAAGGAGGAAGCACATGAAGGCAAGAAAATCACATGTTTTTCCTTCCGTCATTTCAATTTGGGTATCTTGGCTATTTTCCTGTATATGGGAATCGAGGTAGGTGTGCCTACATATGTGATGCAATACCTCACTACTTCGCCAGAGGCTGCAACTCCAGGTCTGGGTATTGATGCTGGTATTGTAGGCATGATTGTGGCTATGTATTGGCTATTTATGTTGATTGGCCGTTTTATCGGTGGCACTATTAGTGGTAAAGTGTCTTCTCGTGCACAAATCACCTTTGTGTCTTCGCTATGTTTGGTACTAGTGCTGCTTGGTATGTTCTTGCCTGCTTCTGCTCAAATCAATATGCCTGGTATCAGTTGGGCTACGCTAAGTGTTATTACCGCTCAAGTGCCAGTAGGTATTTTGGCCTTCATATTAGTGGGTTTGTGCACTAGTGTGATGTGGGGTGGTATCTTTAATATGGCCGTAGAAGGTTTGGGTAAATACACTTCGTTGGCATCGGGCGCCTTTATGACTATGGTTTGTGGTTGTGGTATCCTGATTCCTCTGCAAGGCAAATTAGCTGATGTGTTTGGCAACTTTAGTTTGAGCTATATTGTAGTGCTCATTTGCGCTGCTTATATTCTATTTTATGCTTTAGTGGGCAGTAAACCTGTAATGCCTAAAGACAAATAATAATGATAAAAATTACCTTTCCAGACAATTCTGTCCGTGAGTTTGAAAGTGGTGTTACGCCACTGCAAGTGGCTGAGTCTATCAGCTCGCGTTTAGCCCAAGATATCTTGGTTGCTAGCGTGAAAAGTGCTGCAGAGCACTCTGACAAAAATGAGTTTGTAATCACTGAACTGAATGCTCCTCTTATAGAGGATTGTGCTATCCGTTTACATAAATGGGAGGATGCCGAAGCCAAGCATGCTTTTTGGCACACATCTAGCCACTTGATGGCCGAAGCTTTACAGGAGTTGTATCCTGGTATTCAGTTTGGTATAGGTCCTGCTATCGAAAATGGTTTCTATTATGATGTTTACCCAGCAGAGGGGCAGAGCATTAGCGAGAAAGACTTCCCGATGATAGAAGCCAAGATGATGGAACTGCATGCCAAAAAAGAAGTGCTGGTGAAAAAGTCAGTATCCAAGGCTGATGCTTTGAAACAATTTGGCGACAAGGGACAAACATATAAATGTGAGTTAATCTCTGAATTGGAAGAAGGTACGATTACCACCTATACCCAGGGTGCATTTACTGATTTGTGTCGTGGCCCCCATATTCTTTCCACCGAGCCTATTAAAGCCGTTAAGGTGCTCTCATGTGCAGCTGCATATTGGCGTGGCGATGAGAAACGTCCTATGATGACACGTATCTATGCGATTACCTTCCCAAAGAAGGCTATGCTAGATGAGTATCTGGCATTGCTGGAGGAAGCCAAGAAACGTGACCACCGCAAGATAGGCAAGGAACTGGATTTGTTTATGTTCTCGGATATGGTGGGAAAAGGCTTGCCAATCTGGTTGCCCAAAGGCACTGCTTTGCGTTTGCGCCTAGAGGACTTTTTGAAGAAAATACAAAAGCGTTATGGTTACCAACAAGTGATAACTCCACATATTGGAAGCAAAAACTTGTATATTACCTCTGGTCACTGGGATCATTATGGAAAGGATAGTTTCCAGCCTATCACTACACCAGAAGAGGGCGAAGTGTATATGCTCAAACCAATGAACTGCCCTCACCACTGCGCGATATTCAAAAATAGTCCACGTAGTTACAAAGACCTACCTTTCCGCTGTGCAGAGTTTGGTACGGTTTATCGCTATGAGCAGTCTGGTGAGTTGCATGGTCTGACCCGTGTTCGTTCTTTTACCCAAGACGATGCACATATTTTCTGCCGTCAAGATCAAGTTAAACAGGAGTTTATCCGTGTGATGGAGATTATTAATATTATCTTCAAATCGTTGAATTTTGACAACTATGAGGCCCAGATATCCTTGCGTGATCCTAATAATCACGAGAAATATGTAGGCAGCGACGAGGTGTGGGAGCAGGCCGAAAACGCTATACGCGAAGCATGCAAGGAGATGAATTTGCCTGCTACCGAGCAAACGGGCGAGGCTGCTTTCTATGGCCCTAAGTTGGACTTTATGGTAAAAGATGCACTGGGACGCCGTTGGCAATTGGGTACAATCCAGGTGGATTACAACTTGCCTGAACGTTTTGAACTCGAGTACGTTGGTGAAGATAATATGAAACATCGTCCTGTGATGATTCATCGTGCACCTTTTGGTTCTATGGAGCGTTTTGTGGCAGTGTTGATAGAGCATACCGCGGGTAAATTCCCTCTGTGGCTAACACCAGACCAAGCTGTGGTATTGCCTATCTCCGAGAAAAGCAACGAATATGCATGGAAAGTAAGGGAGATGCTTGAACAACAAGATGTACGTGTGATTGTAGATGACCGCAATGAAAAACTGGGTCGTAAGATTCGCGACAACGAGTTGAAGCGCATTCCTTATATGCTGATTGTGGGAGAAAAAGAAGCAGAGCAGGGTGTAGTTTCTGTCCGTCAACAAGGTGCAGAAGAAAAAGGCCAAATGACTATTCAACAGTTTGCGGACTTTGTGAATAAGACCTGCGATGATCAAATGAATGCATATACGAAATAAAGATGTTCAATAAATCAACGAAACCTGCTTACGATACTCGCCGTCCCAAAGAGAAAGAAATGATTTTTGGCATTCGTGCGGTGATGGAAGCTATAGATGCTGGCAAGACCTTGGATAAGGTCTTGTTGCGTCGTGATATGTCCTCTAGTTTGGCGCGTGAACTGCTGATGAAACTAACTTCGTTAGATGGTGAACGTGCCACCAATATACAACGGGTACCTGTAGAGAAATTGAATCAATATACGGATAAGAACCATCAGGGGGTAATTGCTTTTTTGTCGCCTATCGATTTTTATCGTATAGAGGATATTCTTCCTTCGCTTTATGAACAGGGCAAGACTCCGCTTGTGATGGTGCTAGATAACGTGACCGATGTGCGCAACTTTGGCGCAATTGCCCGCACATGTGTTTGCGCTGGTGTAGATGCGTTGGTGATAGGCACACGAGGATCGGTGTCCATCAATGGTGATGCGGTAAAAACATCTGCTGGTGCGTTGCATACCTTGCCTGTGTGTAAGGTAGATAATATGCAGAATGCTTTGCAGTTCATGCGAGAATCGGGTTTGCATATTATCGCGGCCACCGAACATGCCACGCACGATTATACAGAGGCTAACATGCGCGAACCATTGGCCATTGTGATGGGTAGTGAGGACAAAGGTATTTACGAGGAGAACTTAAAACAATGTACCGACCAAGTGCGTATTCCACTAGTCGGTACAATAGAGAGCTTAAATGTAAGTGTAGCCGCAGGAGTTATGCTCTATGAGGCAGTACGTCAGCGACGAAACTAACGCTTGTCGTGACGACCAAACATCACGCCGACATACAATCGCGGTCCGCTGGGAGACAAGAAATTGCTCCAGCGGACTGTGTTTTTGGTGATGCCAGTATCTCCTTTTCCAAAAGGCAACATATAGTCCACTTTGATAAGCAAGCCCATACGTTTGGTTAGTGCAGCTTCTAAACCAATGTATGGGTCAAGCATGAAATAAGGTGTTTTGGTGTAGGAGGCATTGTAAATAGTAGCATCATCGCTTTGCACTTCTACACTTGTTTCTGGCACATATAATCGATTGGTAGCACCACCACCTATTACACCACCTATACATAGTTGCACTTTACCTAAGGTGCCATAGAAATCACATAACACACCGCCCCAACCTGTGCGTATAGAACTGCCATGTTTTAATGGCATAGCACTCATACCTCCTTCTACTCCCAAATGAACATGGTTGATAAAGTGTAGCCGCAGTTCACCTCCTAATCCCATTGTTACTCCATCGCTAGATAGATTGACATCCGTCAAACTCCCGTTGCGAAATAGTTCATCAGGGCTTTGCGCAAAGGCATAACCTAAGTGAAATTTCATACCGCCTGTAAACCCAGTGAGAATCTTATGATCGCTGGCTGTCTTTGAACGTTCAGCTTCCTTTTGTGACTTCTGAACTTTGGTTTGTTGAGGCTTTACTCGCTCGGGATAGACATCATATACGTTTTGGGCAACAATGCTAGTGCCGTAGAACAAGGAGACTAATATAAGGGCGCGTGTATAGTGCATATTTTTAGATAATTCCAAATGCTACATCCATCATTTGGGTGAAAGTGTTTTGACGCTGTTCAGCCGTGGTGGCTTCTCCTGTTAGAATATGATCGCTTACGGTGCAAATCACCAAGGCTTTTTTGCCAGCACGAGCCGCGTTCATATATAGTGCAGGAGCTTCCATTTCGTCGGCTAGTACGCCCATTTTGGTCCAGTTGACTTTGCGATCGTCTTCGCAATAGAAACTATCGGCGGAGAAGACATTGCCTACATGATAGGTATAGCCCAATTCCTCGCATTTCTCTACGGCTTTGCGGCAGAGATTAAAGTCTGCAATGGGAGCATAGGTGCCTGGTAGATGAAATTGCTCGGCATAGTTGCTGTCAGTGCAACTGCCTTGGGCTATTACAAGGTCACCGATATGCACATACATTTGTCGGCTACCGCAACTTCCTACACGAATGATGGTCTCTACATCATAAAAATTGAAGAGTTCGTAAGTGTAAATACCAATCGAAGGAATACCCATTCCGTGTCCCATTACAGTCACTTGTTTGCCATTGTAGGTGCCAGTAAAAGCCAGCATTCCACGAACTTTATTCACTAGTCTTGCATCTTTTAGATAGCGGTCGGCCATCACTTGTGCGCGCAAGGGATCACCTGCCATAATAACAGTCTTGGCGATTTCGCCATATTGTGCCCCAATATGAGGGGTAGGTGTTTGTTGTTTCATAGGTATGAAAATTATAATGTTTGTATATATTGGTTAGCTTTTTCTAAATCTGCTGGTGTGTCAATGCCCATGGAATAGGTATTGCAAGTAGCTACCTTGATCTGGTAACCATTTTCTAACCATCGCAGTTGTTCCAGACTCTCGGCTTTCTCCATCGAGGATTGTGGCAATTGGGTAATCTGTTGTAATATGTCGGCACGATAAGCATACATTCCGATATGGCGGTAGTGCTTACCTTGTTTCAACCAATCAACTTTGTCAATGCCACGCAAATAGGGAATTATACTTCT
>JAKSNM010000041.1 GCA_024399785.1 Paludibacteraceae bacterium | reverse complement strand
TACTTCTCATAAAACAAATAATTTAGAAGTTAATAGTTAGGTTTCATCGGCACCATTGCCGATATACAAAGCATATCAAAAATTGTGCCACTACACAAAACAAAATGGACACCCGATTGGATGTCCATTTCTCTTGTGTCCCCCGAGGGACTCGCACGGCGAAGCAGATCGACAAAACGAAGTGGCGGAGAACCGGTTCTTTAAAACCTCGGACACAAATTTTTTTTGCGTTAGTGATGGTTAAATACCTATGGGTATAAGCAATAAAGTAGATAGTGTTCAATTGGGAACTTGCTCACAAAAACGAACACTATCTACTTTGTGGTAGTGAGTGCAACGAACAACCATCACTAACTTATCCGCACAAAAAAAAGGATGCAATCTGCATCCTTGTGTCCCCCGAGGGACTCGAACCCTCGACCCACTGATTAAGAGTCAGTTGCTCTACCAACTGAGCTAGGGAGACAAAATAGGCTCTCTAAACGAAAGCGGCTGCAAAATTACAACAAATATTTGGATTACGCAAGTATTTTAGCAAAAAAATGAATAAAAGTTGCAAAAATCATTTTTTTTTTGTACCTTTGCGCCCAAATTGCATATTATGCGAAAAAAGAATTAAAAATATAAATTTTTATAGCAATGAAAAACGTATTAACATTGGTAATGGCATGCGGACTGGCAATGGCTGCATGGGCTCAACAAGATGAGGTGTTGCTGACTATAGATGGCAAACCTGTGATGGCATCTGAATTTATGTACATCTACGAGAAAAACAACCAGGAGATGAAAGCAGAGAACAAATCGATGGAGGAATACCTAGATATGTTCATCAACTTCAAACTAAAAGTGTTTGAGGCTGAAGCATTAGGTCTAGACACCACCGAGACTTTTGCACAAGAGTTGAAAGGTTATCGCGCACAAGCTATCCCCAAGTATATGCAAGACAAAGAGGCTATGGATAGTTTGGTGGCACTCAGCTATGACCGCATGACCCGTGATCGTCGCGCTGCCCATATAGCTATAGAATGCTCAGCCGAAGCGAACGATTCAATGCAAGCAGCTGCCCTGAAACAAATAAACGCTGCCCGTGATCGCGTGATGAAAAACGGCGAGAGCTTTGCCCAAGTGGCCAAAGAAGTGAGCACGATACCCAGCGCCAAAGAAGATGGTGGCGAACTAGGGTGGGTGAAACCCTTCCGCTATGTATATGCCTTTGAAGAGGCTGTATATAACACCCCTATTGGTCAAGTGTCTGCGCCATTTCGCAGCCCATACGGTTGGCATATAGCCTATGTAGAGGAGGAGAGACCTCACCTGGATATACATGCCGCTCATATCATGAAAATGGTACCAGGCGGAGACTCTATATTGGAACAAAAATGCCAAGTGCGTATAGACAGCATATATGCACAACTGGAAGCAGGCGCTGACTTTGCCAAGATAGCTCAAAAAGAGAGCGACGACAAAGGTTCGGCTATGCGTGGAGGTGACCTGGGATGGTTTGGCAGAGGTGTGATGGTAAAACCATTTGAGGACAAGGTGTTTAGCATGAAAGAGGGCGAGACCAGTGCGCCATTCCGTAGCCGCTTTGGCTGGCATATAGCTCATGTGATAGGATATAGACAGACCTTGCCACTAGATAGCATACGCGAGGATGTGGAGAAAAGTGTGCGTCGCGACGAGAGAAGCAAAGAGGCTGACAGAAGTTTCTTGCGCAAAACACGTAAGGAGTATAATCTGCCAGACACAATGACCGATGCCGATGTACGCGATTACGCTGATAAACACTTGGAGGCAAAATACGAGGAATTGCGCCACCTGGTGCAGGAATATCATGATGGTATATTGCTGTTTGATATCAGTCTAGACAAAGTGTGGGACAAAGCATCGAAAGATGAAGAGGGCCTGGCTAACTATTTTGAGCAACACAAAAACAATTATAAGTGGGATGCTCCCAAATGGAAAGGCTATGTGATTTATGCCAAAGATAAAGCGCACGCCCAAGCCGCCAAAGCCATCGTGATGGCAGCCAATCCCGACTCAATCCAGTCGTTTATTGATAGCCGTGTAAATACCGACAGCGTGAAATATGTAACCATAGAACATGGTCTATGGGCCAAAGGTAAAAACGTTGCCGTAGATCAATATGGGTTTAAGGTAAAAGGTGCCAAATATAAAAACGAGAAGAAACCTGTAGTGATGCTGGTGGGCAAGGTGCAGAAAAAACCGATGGAGTATAAAGATGAGCGCGGTCAGGTAACCAGCGACTATCAGGACGAACTAGAACAAGCTTGGGTGAAAGAACTAAGAGAGAAACATAACGTAGTAGTAAACAGAGCAGTATTTGATAGCTTGCATTAACATATTGCTGGTCACCCTATGGCTGCATTTGGGCCGTTGGGATCTGACCGAGGACAAACGCTACACTATCAGCCCCGCTACCGAGGCACTAGTGGCACAAGTGGATGCGCCCTTGCAGGTGCAGGTGCTGCTGGATGAAGGCGCCATGAACGCGGGCTTTGAGCGGCTGCGCCAGGCTACTAATGATTGGGTAGAAGAACTGCATGTGGTGAATAACTACTGCGTGAGGGTAGGAGGAGATATCCCTACCAACCTGGGCTTGCAGCCTGTGATGGTACACGAACGAGGCAAACAGGGACAGATGGTGCAAACACCAGTTTATCCGTATGCCATTGTGCGCTATAAGAACCGCCTGCGTGTGGTGCAACTGCTGCAAAACAACCCCTCGCGTAGCGGAGAGGAAAACCTGAATAGCAGTATAGAAGCCCTGGAATACAGATTGGCAGATGCTATTAATGGCGTGCTGAATCCTCGCGCAGAAAAGGTGGCTTTTCTAGAAGGGCACGGCGAGATGAGTGAACGGGAAGTGTATGATTGGGAGAAAGAACTGAGTAGGTACTATCAAATAGACCGCGGCACGCTGGGCAATCAGGTTGGCATAATGGACGACTATAAGGTAGTGATAATAGCCGACCCGAGAGAGCAACTGAACGAGACCGATAAGTATATCATAGACCAATACATCATGCAAGGCGGAAGGGTGATGTGGCTGGTAGATGGCGTGAAACTGTCGGAGGATATGTTGCAGACCAATGGCTTAACACCCGTGATAGCCGAGGATTGGGGCATACGCGATATGCTATTTAAATATGGTGTGAGAATAAACCCTGTGCTGGTGCAAGACCTGCAATGTCAGATGGTGCCTGTGGAAGTGAGTGGCAGCCAAACCGAGACCCAGTTTCAACCTATGCCATGGACCTACGCCCCTCTGCTGCTGACTAGCGACGAGTCACCCATAACGAAACATATTGCACAAGTAAAGAGTATGCTGGTGAGTGAAGTGGAAAGCGTAGGCGGTGATGATGGCATAACAAAACAAATATTGCTAGCCACATCGACTGCGTCTAGAAAAACAGGTGTTCCTGCCGAAGTGAACCTAGCAGATTGGACCGTGATGCCAGAACTATTCACCAGCGCCTACATACCCGTAGCAATGAGCCTGGAGGGAATATTTAGCTCACTATACGCCCACCGCATGGCACCAGCAGGCATAGAAGGCGCCACGGGAGTGAAACAAAGCCCAAAGACACGACAAATAGTAGTAGCCTGCGGACGAATAGCCCAAAACGAGTGGCAGGGACAAGAACCACTTCCAGTAGGTTATGACAAGTATATGCAAACCCAGTTCGGTAACCGAGATTTCCTGGTGAATAGCGTGCTATGGCTGGCTGATGAACAGGGATTGATGCAACTGAGAGGCAAACAGATAGCGCTGCGGCTACTGAACGATAAACGCAGTTATCAACAACGAACCAAAATACAAATCATCAGTGTGGTATCGCCTATAGCAGTTTTGGCCCTAGTGGGAGGCGTAGTATGGACACTGAGAAGAAAAAAATATATACGATGAGAAAGATTTTAGTCATATTGCTAGCAGGTATCAGTACCCTAGCATGGGCAGACGAAGTGGCACGCCCCATACGTGTAGGACTACTATTACCCTTGCAAGTGCAGGCAGAGAAACGCGACTTAAACATGGACCGTTTCGTGGATTTCTATTCGGGTGCGCTATTGGCGGTGTATGAGATGCAAGCTACAGGACAGCCCGTAGAGATACATACGTATGATATAGGCAAATCGACCAACGAACTAGAGCATGTGCTGGCTGGTGGAAAACTGGACAGTATGGATATGATAATAGGTCCAGTCTATACCTCGCAAGTGAGAATAATGGCGGGCTGGAGCAAAGCACACAAAGTAAAAACATTGTTGCCTTTCTCATCGGAGGTGCCCGAACTGAGCACTAATCCTTATCTGCTACAGTTCAACCCCTCCTACATCATAGAAGCCGAGGCTATGGCCGAGACAATAGCAAGTAATGCAGCTGTGAAATGTATCTTTGTGGAATCAAACGATGCCAATACACCTATGAGCATACGTGAATTGCAACGATGCATAAAGGGTTATGCATTGGACTATGCATATACAACCATAGGGGGCGTGATGGCCGATTCGCTGACCAACTATCTGGCTGATGGTGTAGAGAATATCTTACTACTCAACACAGAGCGATATGCCAACCTGAGGTTGCTGTTGCCTCATATCACCAGGGCTGCTCAGGGTAAAAAACTTACTTTGCTCTCGCGCTATGCTTGGCAAGAAGAGGCTATTGTGTTGCCCCAATTATACACTACTGTCTTTCGGCAAGAGATAGACTCGATGGCTTATAATCAACTCTACCACCGCTTTTACAAAACGGCACGAACCAGCCATCACCCTTGTTACGACCTGTTGGGTTATGATTTAATGACCTATACCTTATACACCGTGCTGGCCATTCACGAAAACGAGGGCGTAGTAGATGAAGAAGTTATTCTATCCCGCTATTTCAGTGGCTTGCAATCGGATATGCTTTTTGAACGCGTAGGCGAGCAAGGGGGCTATCAAAATAGACAAATATACACTATCCGAACAGAATGAAACGCAAGCTAACCATCATAGGACTGCTACTAGTCACCCTGTGGGCGCAGGCACAACCGCGCCTGCATCAGCCTGAGATATACGTAGGTCTGCATGGGGGTGTTCTATTCTCGCTAGTGTGGTTCTCACCCCAATTGGAAGGCACGAAATCCTATTTGGATCGTACATTATTAAGCGGCAATGGCGGACTGATATTCCGCTATAATGGACATAAATATTGCGGCTTTCAAGTGGAACTGGATTACCAACAAAAAGGATGGCGCGAAAACAAAACGGATGTAGAAGGGGTAGATGTGCATTATCAACGCCGACTGAACTATCTGGAGATGCCGTTTTTGGCACATATATATTTCGGTAAGAAAAAAGTGAGAGGTTTTGTTAACTTGGGTCCACAGATAGGAGTGCTATTATCCGAACAATCTATCGGCACCGAGCATCCAAGCAAACGCCAGCAATACAATCCCATAGAGAATAAATTTGATTGGGGTGTGGCAGGGGGATTGGGTATGCTATTCCGCTCAACCAAAGTAGGAACATTTCAAATAGAGGCACGGTTTAATTATAGTTTAGGCGATTTCTATCCCAACCATGCGGCCGACTATTTCTCGCATTCCAACCCAATGAGTCTAAGTGCTAATATAGGTTATTTATGGGAATTGAAACCTAAAACAAAAATCAAGCGATAACAATATATAAAAATTAAATACAGAAGATTATGAAGACCAATTACCAAATTCGCTATGCAAGCAATCCAAGGGATGCTAAGCACTATGATACGCAGCGTCTGCGTGAGGAATTTTTGATTGAGACCTTGTTTGCAAAAAATGAGGTGAACATTGTGTATTCCATGATAGACCGTATGCTAGTAGGTGGTGCAATGCCCGTAGATGAGGAGCTGTTGTTGGAGGCTATTGATCCATTGAAAGCAGACTTTTTCCTCACCCGTCGAGAGATAGGTATATTCAATGTAGGAGAAGGGCTAGGTATTGTGAAAGTAGATGGTGAGGGCGAATATCAACTCAATCCCAAAGAGGCTCTATATATTGGTCGTGGTGACAAACATGTATATTTTAAAAGTGCAGACAAGGCTCATCCTGCTAAGTTCTATTTCAACTCTACCACAGCGCACTGCACCTATCCTAGCAAGTTGATTACGAAAGCAGATGCAGATATTTTGGCTCTGGGCAGCATGGAGGGAGCCAACGACCGTGTAATCAACCGCATGATTGTGAGCAAAGTATTACCTACTTGCCAGTTGCAGATGGGTATGACCGAATTGAAACCTGGTAGCATTTGGAACACGATGCCCGCGCACACACACAGCAGGCGCATGGAAGCTTATTTCTATTTTGATATACCAGAAGATCAGGCTATTTGCCACTTCATGGGTGAACCCCAAGAAACACGTGTGATCTGGATGAAAAAAGATCAAGCCGTGCTTAGTCCCGATTGGTCTATTCACTCGGCTGCGGCTACACACAACTACACATTTATTTGGGGTATGGCAGGTGAGAACCAAGATTATAGTGACCAAGATTGGTACAAAGAAACTGATTTGAAATAACAAAAAAGATTGAAGTTTAACGTTTTAAGACAGAGAATATGGCAAATTTATTTTCATTGGAAGGCAAGAACGCTTGGATTACAGGCGCAAGTTATGGTATTGGTTTTAATATCGCTAAAGCTTTTGTAGCAGCAGGTGTGAAAACCATCATATTCAACGATATTAATGAGGAAGCTTTGCAACGTGGTTTGAACAATTATGCCGAGGCTGGTATCAAAAACGTGAAGGGCTATGTGTGCAATGTAACAGATGAAGTGGCCGTAAAAGCTTTGGTAGAGAAAATACATCAAGAGGTGGGGCAAATTGATATTTTGGTTAACAATGCGGGTATTATCAAACGCATCCCGATGCATGAGATGGACCGTAAGGATTTTCAGGCAGTGATAGATGTGGATTTGGTGGCTCCTTATATTGTAAGCGCAGCAGTGTTACCTGAAATGATGCAACGCCGAGAAGGCAAGATAATCAATATCTGCTCAATGATGTCGGAACTGGGACGCGAGACCGTGAGCGCATATGCAGCAGCTAAAGGCGGACTGAAAATGCTCACCCGCAATATCTGCTCGGAATATGGCGAATATAATATCCAATGCAATGGCATAGGTCCAGGCTATATTGCTACACCACAAACGGCTCCTTTGCGCGAAATACAAGCCGATGGTAGTCGTCATCCATTTGATAAATTTATCTGCGCCAAGACTCCTGCTGGCAGGTGGCTAGACCCTAGCGAATTGGGTGGACCTGCTGTGTTCCTGGCTTCGCATGCCAGTGATGCAGTGAACGGACATATACTCTATGTAGATGGCGGTATATTGGCCTATATCGGTAAACAACCTCAATAAAACGATAGTCAATATGAAAAAAATAGTTTATATGGCGCTAATGGCTGTGCTATGCGGTTGTTCCGCTCCAGAAGTACAGCATGTATTTGGTCGCTTTGCACCCGATCGCAGAGATGACTTTGCATGGGAAAACGAGTTTGCTGCCTACAGAATGTACGGCCCCGCATTGGCGCTGATAGAGAATCCAAGCAACGGGGTGGATATATTCATGAAAAATACCCCTGCATTTGTGATAGACACGTTCTTTCACTATTACAACGCAGAAGATCGCCCCTATCATGTACAGCACGGATATGGTTTTGATGGCTATAAAGTAGCACACACTCCTGGTATGGGCGGATTGGCAGTTGTGGTAGATAGTGTGGTTTATGTAGGTGGTCATTATGACACGTGGGAGATTTTGGAGCAAAACAATGACTTGTTGCGCTTTCACCTGCATTACGATAGTCTGTTAGTGGCATCAGATATATTGCAAGAGGATATCATCATCACATGCGAATCGGGCAAAGTGCTTAACAAGGCGCAAATAGTGCTATCGGGTGTTAGTGAGCATGAAATGCTACTCGGAACAGGTTTGTGGTTGCACGATAGCATAGGCGAACTAGTGGTAGAGCAAGATTGGGTAAGCTATACCGAAACGGCCATGAGTGATCCAGGAGCAGTGCGTTTGAATGCCAAATGGTACGGCATAACCGATTTGGGTCAGACCCACGAGGCTATCTATCTACCAGGAGCTGAGAGTTACGGATTGTATGACAATCATGTGGCTGTACTGGCCAAACCCTATCAATTGGGCGACACGATTACCTACTATTTTGGTGGGTGCTGGTCTGGCTGGACCGATGGGGAGAAAACGATTCCTACGGCTGAGGCTTGGAGAGAATTTGTACATAACGAGATATTAACAATAGAAAAATAGAAAATGGCGAAGATTATATCATTAGCTAATCAAAAGGGTGGAGTGGGCAAAACTACCACTGCAATCAATTTATCCGCAGCTTTAGCTCGAGAGGGTAAACGTGTGCTATTGGTGGATGCTGATCCACAAGCCAATGCGTCATCGGGGCTGGGTGTAGAAATACGTGATTTGGATAAGACTATCTACGAATGCTTGGTCAATCAGATAGATCCTCACGAAGCTGTGGTAGAAACATCGGTGAAGAATTTGAGTATTATACCTAGTCATATAGACCTAGTTGGTGCGGAGATTGAAATGCTGAATATAGAGCATAGAGAATCGTTGCTGAAACAGATATTGGCAACCCTAGATGCTGAATATGATTATATCATGATAGACTGCTCACCATCGTTGGGTCTTATTACGGTTAATGCCCTAACAGCTAGCCACACGGTAGTGATACCAGTACAATGTGAGTTCTTTGCATTAGAGGGTATAGCCAAACTGCTGTCTACCATTAAGATTATCAAGCAAAATCTAAATCCCGAGTTGCAAATAGAAGGCTTTTTATTGACTATGTACGATAGTCGTTTGCGCTTGTCTGCTCAGGTGTATGAGGAAGTGAAACGTCACTTTGGTGATTTGGTATTTGATACAGTAATACCAAGAAATGTACGTTTGAGCGAGGCACCAAGCCATGGGCTGAGTGTGCTAGACTATGATGCTACTTCAAAGGGATCGAAATGTTATATTAACCTAGCTAAGGAAATTTTGAAAAGATGAAGAAGATGACAGGATTAGGGCGTGGACTAGATGCTTTGATAGATACGCATATCACAACGAGTGGTTCTAGTTCAATTAGTGAGGTGGATTTGGACAAGATAGTGGCCAATCCTAACCAGCCCAGACGGAATTTTGATGAAGAATTGTTGCAAGAGTTGAGCGATTCGATTAAGGCGCATGGAGTGATATCGCCTATTACGCTGCGTAAAAATGTGGATGGCACGTATCTGATTATAGCAGGTGAGCGCCGCTACCGCGCATCCAAGATGGCGGGTTTGAGTACGATACCCGCTTATGTGCGTACTGCCAAGGATGAACAGGTGATGGAGTGGGCTTTGATTGAGAATATCCAACGTGAGGATTTGGACGCGATAGAGATAGCGTTGGCCTATCAACGGCTGATGGATGATTATGCGCTAACGCAAGAAAAGATGTCGGAGCGCGTAGGGAAAAAGCGTGCTACAATAGCCAATTATTTGCGTCTATTGAAACTGCCAGCTGAGATACAGATTGGTATCAAGGAAAAGAAATTGGATATGGGGCATGCACGTGCTATTCTGGCTATACCATCTACGGAGCAACAGTTATCCCTATACCATCGCATTTTGAAAGAAGGACTGAGCGTGCGTCGTGTAGAGGAATTGGCGAATGAAAATAAAGAGCAGAAGAAAGCACCAAAAAAATCTGCGAAAGAGTCACCTTATCAAGTACAGCAACGTCAATTGGAGCAGCGACTGGGTGCGAAGGTTAAGATTACAGACCACAATCTAACCATTAGCTTTAATGGTGAACAGGAATTATTCCAATTAATTTCGCGTATTCGTTGAGAAAAATCCTGCTTTACATATTAGTATGTTTCTGTTCGTTGGGGATGGTGTATGCCGCAGAACCAATAGATAATGGTGATTCGGTAAGAATGACTATTCAGTCGTCTCCAGACCAGTTCAAAACAAGTTCTAAGGACACATTGGTCGTGCTGCAAAACCAACAAGAGGTGATTATAGGTGATACCATTACGGCGCAACCTGTGGCCACATGGGACGATGGTTGGCGTCCTAATCCAATACGTGCGGTGTGGTTGGGCGCTTTGTTCCCTGGTTTGGGACAGATATACAACCGTAGTTATTGGAAATTGCCGATTGTTTATGGCGCTATAATGGGGTGTACCTATGCTATCGTTTGGAACGGAAGTATGTACACGGATTATAAGCAGGCCTATATAGATATTATGACCGATGAGGAATTATCTACAGACCCGATGCGCAGTTACAATGTGATTTTGCCAAAGGGCTATACAATCGAGAAAATGGGCGGAAGAGATACATACACCAAGACTCTGAATAATAAGCAGAACTTATATCGTCGCTATCGTGATTTTGGTATAGCAGCAGCGGTGATAGTGTATGCCTTGTCTTTGGTAGATGCGTTTGTAGATGCGCAACTCTTTGATTTTGATATCTCACCAGATTTGAGTATGAATGTCTCTCCGCAGATATATAACGATTTTATGACGCACCAGCGTGCAGCAGAACTGCATTTGGCAATTACTATTAAATGAGGCGGTGTTTGATTATATTACTATTGGTGGTGGTTGGTGTGTGTATGCGTGCCGAGAATGTAGATTCGTTGTATAAGGCACGTTTGCAGTATCTGCCCTACGAAATAGAGATGCCGTATAATCCTGTAGTTGGCACTTATATTCAGCGTTATTTGAAAAGTGAGCAACAAATGGCTCGTTTACTGGCGCGTGCGGACTATTACTTCCCCATCTTTTGGAATATATTGGATAAACATAACCTGCCGTATGAGTTGTGCTATTTGCCAGTGATAGAATCTGCGCTTAATCCAATGGCGCACTCCTCTATGGGGGCAGCTGGATTGTGGCAGTTTATGCCATCTACGGGTAAACTTTATGGATTGGAAATCAATTCTCTGGTTGATGAGCGCAGAGACCCGATTGGCTCAACAGAGGCAGCATGTGCTTTTTTGAAAAGATTATATACCGATTTTCAGGATTGGAACCTGGTGATAGCAGCCTATAATTGCGGCCCAGGTAATGTAAAGAAAGCCATAGCGAGAAGTGGTGGCAAGACCGATTTTTGGTCGATATATCCCTATTTACCCAATGAAACGAGATGCTATTTGCCCATTTTTATAGCGGCTTGCTATGTGATGAACTATGCTGATTTGCACACGATATGTCCAGACACAGTGTGGCGGTATCCTATGACAGACACCGTAGTTGTACGCGAGCGTTTGCATTTAAGTCAAGTGGCCGAAATAGTGGGAATAGGCCTAGATACTTTACGTATGTTAAATCCGCAATATCCGCGGGACATTATTCCTGGCGGCAAGGACTATACGTTGTGTTTGCCAGCCGAATTGGTCACTACTTATATTGAGCAAGAGGATACGATACGTCAGCATCGTGCCGATGAATTGGTGAATAATCGAAGAGACGAGATAGAATTGTTGCACAAAACTGGTGTAAGTGGCGGCTACTCTGTAAATGGAGTGACTTATTATAAGATTAAAGCTGGCGATACATTAGGTGCAATAGCTAAGAAGTTTCATGTGTCTGTCAAACAGCTCAAGGCGTGGAACGGATTAAAAGATGACAATATACGTGCGGGTAAAACATTACGCATAGGCAAATAATGGAAGAAGTAAAGAAAATATATTTTTCATTGCGTGAGGTGGAGCAATCTACGGGTTTGCGTGCTTCTACTTTGCGCTATTGGGAAACGCAATTTGAGGAACTCAATCCGCGTAAAGATGCTCATGGGGATAGATATTATACCGAGGAAGATATAGCTTTTCTCAAGCAAGTGAAGTTTATACGCGATGAATTGAAGATAACACGTATAGAGGCCATCAAAAATGAATTGAAGTCGGGTAGTCGCAATATAGATGCTCGCCAAAGAGCTACGGATATACTGCAACGGATACGGCAACAGTTGGTGGATTTAAGAGCGAGTTTATAATACGAAGTAATTAAAAGTTAATACTTGATAGAAAAAGGATATTGGATAGCAATCCATAGATGTGCTAGTAGTGTTAGCACCAATCCGTAATGATGTCGCATAACT
>JAKSNM010000040.1 GCA_024399785.1 Paludibacteraceae bacterium | reverse complement strand
GCTGTTTTGCAGGGCTATATTGGCACTCTCTAAAGCAGCAATGCGTTGCTCCAGGGTTTCTATATAATCGGCTATCGATAATAATTGTTCTTTCATATCCGTAACTTTATTTGGTAGCATCTTCTAGTTTTTTCATCATTGAGAACATGAATATAGCAGCCACCAGGCACACGCCAATAAACACGCTCCACACAGACCACAAAGGCAGGTCACCCCATAGGCTGCCGCCTACGCTAACCAGGAAATTGCCTACTGCTGTAGCCACAAACCACAAACCCATCATCATACCCTTGTATTGAGGGGGAGCCACTTTGCTGACAAACGAGATACCCATTGGGCTGAGTAGCAGTTCGCCAAAGGTCAGAATCAGATAGGTCAGTATCAGCACATTGGCATTAGCATAGGTAGCACCACCTGTCACACGTGCCAGTTCTTGCTCAGATGGAGAGAGCAGGCCTTTGGAGCAAAGTGCCATCACCAAGTAGGCCATTGCAGCCACCAACATACCATAAGCTATCTTACGGGGAGCAGAGGGCTCTTTGCCTTTGGCGGCCAATGCGCCAAAGATAGCCATTGATACAGGAGTAAGTGCCACTACATAGAAGGGGTTGAACTGTTGGAAAATAGGAGCATCCAATGTGATGCCTTCTGCAGAGATATGCAGGTATTTATACACCAACACAGCCGCAGGTATTACTACAGCCGCAGCAGCTATTGTTTTGCCTTTGGCATTTTTGCTTTGGAAGAGTCCAAATAGGCCATAAACGATGATAGCCACCATTACAAGATTGATGATATCAAAAGCCATGGTCTGCACACCCGTGCAAACGGGGTTAACAAATTCGTTAGCAAAGAAAGTGAGGGTAAGACCATTTTGGTGGAAAGCCATCCAGAAGAAAATCACCACCGCAAACACCAGGCACAAAGCCACGATACGTTTTTTGGTCTGCTCGGGAGATAGTTGCTCCACTTGTTGACCTGATGCAGCAGCCTGTTTAGCCGTATGCTCCACATGGCGGAACCAAGGACGGCACGCATAATAGATGATGATACTTAGCACCAACGAAGCGCAAGCCACCATGAAAGCGAAGTGGTAGCTGTCGTTTACCGAATAGCCCAGGCTATCTTGTGCCCACGCCATGATTTTAACGGCAGCGGTAGGAGCAAACATAGCACCTATATTGATGGCCATATAGAAAAGCGAGAAAGCGGCATCGCGACGGTCGGCATATTTGGGATCGTCGTACAGGTTGCCTACCATCACTTGCAAGTTACCTTTGAACAAACCCGTACCAAAGCCTATCAGTAGCAGCGCTGCAAACATGGCTATCATAGGGAAAGTGACATCACCGTTGTCTATACCTCCCAACGGAATAGCCAGGAAGATATAACCTAGGAACATGATTAAGATACCTATCGTAACGCATTTACCATAGCCAATCTTATCGGCGATGATACCGCCTACCAATGGCAAGAAATACACCAGGGCCAAAAAGCCCGAATAGATATAGCCTGCCGCAGCGGGGGTCAGGCCAAAATTAGCGCGCAAGAAGAGCGCAAACACAGCCAACATGGTGTAGTAGCCAAAGCGTTCACCTGTGTTGGCCAAAGCGAGAGCATAAAGCCCTTTGGGTTGATTGTCAAACATGTTTGTTAATTATTTAATTGTTAATTTTTAATTTACTAATTGATTATGGTACACCAGTGGTGTTTGTCCTCAGTTCGGCCGTATTGTATATCCTGCAAGGCAGTGCGCAAACCCATCAGTACGGGTCCAGGAGCCTGTGGCAGAGTATATGTGACATGCTTATCAGGGTCTATCACTTTATCAATTGGCGAGATGACACAGGCGGTGCCACAAGCCGCAGCCTCTTGCATTGTAGCGATCTCTGACAATCGGATATGGCGGCGTGTTACTTTCAGTCCTTGTTCTTTGGCCAGTGTCATCAAACTGTCGTTGGTGATACTGGGCAGGATAGCCGAAGAGCGGGGAGTGAGGTACTCATTGTCCCTTATGCCAATGAAGTTGGCGGCCGAGCATTCGTCTATATAGCGGTGGTAACGGCTATCCAGGAAAAGGCAGTCGTAGCCCTGTTGGTGAGCAGTCTCTGTACCACGGAACGATGCCGCATAGTTGCCACCCACTTTGAACTGTCCTGTACCATAAGCCGCAGCACGGTCCACATGGCGATTGACAATAAAAGTCTGGCAAGGCAAACGATTAGCATTCAGCTTGGGGTAGTACGGACCTATGGGCGAGGGGATGATCACAAACTCGAAGTCCCATCCTGGGCCTACACCCAATTTAGGCGTTGTGCCTATCAACAGCGGACGCAGATAGAGCGTAGCCCCTGTTTCGTAAGGAGGGAGAAAATTCAGATTGCTCTCTATGGCTATTCTCACCGCTTTTTCCCACACATCCATTGGTACCACGGCCATATACAGTCCCTCGGCGGAACGCGCCATGCGCTCGGCATTGGCTTGCCAACGGAACACACGTATCTGGCCATCTACGCCACGGAAGACCTTTAGTCCCTCAAACGCCTCCTGTCCATATTGCAGCGCAGTGGCGCATACATGCATCGGCAGTATCTTGTCGCGGGTAGCATACGGCGCTTCCCACTGGCCCTCCAGCGTGCCGTCCTTTTGGCGATGGCCATGAAAAGCGCAGCGAACAATATAGTCCGTTTCGGTGTAACTAAATCGTAATGTATTCCAATCTATATTCATCCTATCAGGGTTTCAGGCCCTTTTTCAAACAACGTATCCAGTATGCTCATTTCGTTTTGCCATGGGTGAGCATCGGTCCATGTGTGCGATGACCAGTCCTGGGTGTAGTGCAAAGGCGAGCGGTTGGCGTTCAACGGCGCGGTGTTGTGCAGCAAGTGCCAAATCACTTCCGTCAGTCCACTATTCAGGTCAATCAAGTATTTGGTTTCTCTCTCATAGAAAGGACGCAGATAGTCCTCGTAGTAGAGAAAATAGGGTGTATGTTCGTAGGCAGAGCGAATTGCCATCCAGTGCTGGTGTTGCCAGTGTTGCTGATAACTAATCTCTATGTCTCGCGTGAGTTGCTTGCTCTCCACTTTGCAAACGGGCACCGTCAGTCGGATATTGTTGCGCAACAGGCAACGATTGCGGTAGGTCTGTTTCTCAAAGCTCTCGTTCACCTCCACCTCGGCTGGCAATTGGGCGAACCAACTAAGAGGACCCAAGTATGTAGTTGGTACTACTGCCATGCGCGCTTGCCCAGTCGGTTCCAACGAATATGACCCTTGAACCAAGGTTTGTCTTTTTCGATACTTAGCCAAATAAACACGGGGCGACCCACGATATGGTCTTCGGGCACAAAGCCCCAGTAGCGGCTATCGGCAGACTTATGACGGTTGTCACCCATCATCCAGTAGTAATCCATTTGGAATGTATATTCCTGCCCTATCTGCATAGGCTGATGCTCGTAGGCATCTGCGATGCGTTTATACAGCCAGTAATTCTCCTCGGTTATCATCACCTGGTCGCCTTTTTTCGGGATATAGATAGGTCCGTAGTTGTCGCGCGTCCACGTGTTATGCCCCAGTGGATAGACCTCCCCACCCTCTTGCTCGGGCTGAATCTGTATCGTTTGGATGTGGGGGTTCTTGGCCAGTTCAGCCTTCATGGCCTGCGTCAATGGAAAGCGATACACGCCAGGCTGTATCAGTTCGCGATCCTCTATGCTAATGCCTATCTTATCCAGATACGATTTGGTCAATATATGTCCATCGGTCACAATGTAGTAGTTCATTTGACGCCCCTCGCGATCGCTCTCGGCTACGCCGTTCACATATACCACGTTGTCCCTTATCTGCAAGCTATCCCCAGGTTCGCCCACACAGCGTTTCACGTAGTTCTCACGTCTATCCACAGGGCGATAGACGATATCTCCAAAGGCGCGTTTGCGGTTCTCCACATTCTGCTTGCCGTAGTAGTAGCACAAGGTATAGTAATCGGGGTTTTGCATCAGGGTGCACACCGTGTCTCCAGCAGGGAAATTAAACACCACAATGTCGCCTTTCTTGGGGTTGTCCCAACCATTCAAACGTTTATAGGCCCATTGGGGATGTTCGATAAACGATTTGCCACCACCCAGCCAGGCAGGGAAGGTGTGCTGCATCAGGGGCATTGACAGGGGTGTATTGGGCACACGGGCACCATAGCTCATCTTGCTAACAAAGAGGAAGTCCCCCACCCGCAGACTCTTTTCCAGAGAGGAGGAGGGTATCTGGTAGTTTTGGAAGATATACAGATTGATGAAATACACCGCCACCAACGCAAACACAATAGCATCTATCCACGAGCAAACCATATAGAGCGTTGGTTTGGTGTCTTTGTACTTACGCCAAAAGCCCCAGTTGATAAACTTGGTTGTGAACGCATCTACCACCACGGGCAGGAGAACAAGCCATCCAAGCGATGCCCAGTCTCCCCAAGCTACCCACACAACAAAGGCTACATACACTATGCCCCAGCAGATGGCTTTTACCCACCCTTTACGAGGCACTTCGTCTATTCTTTCCTGAAAACTTTTCATTTGTTATCTGTTATCTGTTCTGCTGCCAACACAGCACCCAAGGCAAAGCCCTGACGACCTTTGGCAATATGTTTTATTTCAATTGTATCTTCGGGGCTGTCCCACGTTACCGTGTGTATGCCTGCCACTTCGCCTTCGCGGATGGAATCAATTGGTAAATTTGTAAATTTGTAAATTTGTAAATCTTCCGCTAGAGTTTTGGCTGTTCCCGAAGGTTTATCCAGCTTATGGATATGATGCACCTCGGTGATAGAGGGGGTGTATTGCCCATATGGTGCCAGCAGTGCTGCCAACTGTTTATTGAGTTCAAAGAGCACATTCACACCAATGGAGAAATTGCTTTTCCAGACGAGCCAATCATGACCCGTCTTCTCTCTTAATTCATCATTCTTCATTCTTAGTTCCTCTACATTCCATCCTGTAGTCCCGCATACTACGGGCACGCTGTGCGCCCACGCGCGCAAAATATTGTCTTTGGCAGTCATAGGGGTGGTGAATTCGATAGCCACGTCTGCCGAAGCGAAGGCAGGCGAGTCAAAGTCCGCAAGGTTATCTTTGTCGATGCAGCACACGATTTCGTGCCCCCGACTCAGGGCAATCTGCTCTATCATATGCCCCATTTTGCCATATCCGATTAGTGCTATTTTCATATTATCCTATAAAAAACGCGCAAAGTTACAAAAAAATTTTGATATATGCAAAAAAAAATGTAACTTTGCACTCCGAAATCAAACATTCTTCTTCTCCATGTTTATTATCGGTATTGCGGGCGGCACTGGCTCGGGTAAAACAACAGTGGTAAAAAAACTAATTGAACGCCTGCCAAAAGGCGAAGTGACAGTAATTCCTCTAGATTCGTATTATAACGACTCTTCCAATATTCCCGAAGAAGAACGACAGAAAATCAATTTCGACCATCCTGATGCCTTTGAGTGGACGCTGCTGGAGCAGCATCTCAGAGAGTTGAAAGAGGGCAAAGCCGTAGAGCAACCCATCTACGACTACATCACCTCTACACGTCAAAAAGAGACCATTCATGTAGAGCCAACAGAGATTGTGATTGTAGAAGGTATTATGGTGCTGCACGATGCTGACCTACGCGAGCAACTGGACCTGAAAGTGTTTGTAGATGCCGATGGCGACGACCGTCTGATTCGTGTTATCAAACGCGACATTGTGGAACGTGGCAGAACCGTTGAGTCGGTTATCGAACGCTATCAGCGCGTACTCAAACCCATGCATGAGCAGTTTATTGAGCCCTGCAAACGCTACGCCAACGTGATTATTCCCCAAGGCGGACACAACAACGCTGCCATCAATATGATGGCTAAGTTCATCAAGCAGCAGTTGAAAGAACATTGATGTTTCTAAAACTCTTTTGGACATATCTCAAAATTGGTACTTTCACCATCGGTGGAGGCTATGCTATGTTGCCCCTCATCGAGAAAGAAGTGGTAGATAATCACCACTGGATAGACGCCAAAGAGTTTGTCAATATGATTGCCCTTGCACAAGCAGCACCTGGACTAATCGCTGTGAATAGTGCTATTTTTATCGGGCATAAGATATACGGCTGGCGCGGAGTAGTAGCTTGTATCTTGGGAGCCGTATTGCCCTCGATTATCATCATTCTGCTGATTGCCATGTTCTTTCGTGAAATAAAAGACAACCCCCTTGTAGAGGCTGTTTTCAAAGGTGTGCGCCCTGCGGTAGTTGCTTTGATTGCCGCCACAGTTATAAGACTGGCAAAACGCATCTAAACAGCACATAGTGCATCTAAACATTAAACACTAAACATGATTTATCTCCAACTCATATTCGTTTTTATCAAAGTCGGCTTGCTCGGCTTTGGCGGAGGTATGGCGATTATCTCGCTTATTCAAGGCGAGGTGCTCAGTCGTGGTTGGATGACAGAAACAGAATTTGTGGATATAGTGGGAATCAGTCAAGTGACCCCTGGTCCTATTGGCATCAACTGCGCCACCTATGTGGGCTATACCGTAGGCGGTATATGGGGCAGTTTGCTCGCCAGCATGGCTATCATCCTGCCTAGTTTGGTGATTATGCTATCAGTATGCTATGCCTACGACAAAATAAAAGATAAGTATCAAGACAATCGTGTGTTTCAAACCTGCATGCGGATTATCCGTATTTTAGTAGTGATACTTGTGGCACACGCAGCCATCACACTAGTGACTCCAACCACTTTTATCGACTGGAAGAGTTGGACCATTTTCGGCTTTGTTTTCGTTGCTATGTTGCTGCCCGAAATCCCCAATCTAAAATCAAAAATCATCCATCTGCTCGGCAACCCTATCCTGCTGATTCTTGCAGCAGGTGTGGCAGGCTACCTACTCTATTTTTTCTAGTTTGGCATAGGTGAGCAAGAGTGTTTTCTTGCCTGGACCATCAAAGAGTATATCTATCTTGTCGTTGTCGTTCTCACGATAGACGCGTTGCACGGTGCCTGCGCCAAACACGCGATGAGACACGCGATTGCCAGGGGCGAATTGGGAAGTTGGTGAATCGGTGATTTGGTGAATCGGTGTATCGGTTTTCGCAACAGGTTTGAGGTTACTCCACGACGAGCGCGGAGACCAACTAGGGGCAGGGCGTGATGCGGAGCCAGGCATTATCTGCTGGATAAACTGACGGTCAATGTCGCGCAAGAAACACGAGGGGGACGAGAAATTGAGTTGCCCATTGCGGAAACGCTGTCGTGCCAAGGTGAGCCAGCAACGCTCCATAGCACGTGTAATAGCCACATAGAGCAATCGTCGCTCCTCCTCTATCTCACGCGGAGCGGTGCAGAACTGCGAGGGGAAGAGTCCTTCCTCCAACCCCACTACAAAGACATACTTAAACTCCAATCCTTTGGCAGCATGTACGGTCATCAGCGTGACACGCGAGGTGTGGTCGGTCAGGTTGTCGTCTTGGTCGGTCAACAGACTCACTTCGGCCAAGAAATCGGTGATAGGTGTAAAGTCGATACCCTCGTTGGTACGCTGATCGACAAACTCATGAATGCCCGATAGCAGTTCATCCAGGTTCTGCTTACGGTCCACACCCTCTGGCGTCGTATCGGTAGCTGCTGCCGTCATAATGCCCGAGCGATGCAACACCAGGTCGGCATAGTCGTAGGCATTCATTGTCTCCATCGCCTCGCGGAACTGAACGAGCAAGTCGCTAAACACGCGCAACCTGCCTTGCAAACCGCTGTTTAACTCCACACCGTGTCCTACGGGGTCGGTTATCACCTCCAACATAGAGCAGCCCTGCTGTTGGGCAGCCAAACTGATTTTTTTGAGGGTAACGTCGCCTATGCCACGCGCAGGAAAATTGACAATTCGCATCAGGGCTTCGGTGTCCTTGGGATTGGCGACCACACGAAAATAGCCGATAGCGTCTTTTATCTCCTTGCGCTGATAGAAAGAGGTGCCGCCATAGATACGATAGGGTATATTCAGCCTACGCAGTTCATTTTCAAACGTACGTGACTGGGCGTTGGTGCGGTAGAGGATAGCAATGTTGTCGTAGAAAGATGGCGGATTGCCGATTTGAGATTTTAGATTGACTATCTCTTGCGCCACACCTGCGGCTTCGTCGCGGTCGGTCATATAGGAAATCAGTCCCAATCGTTCTCCCTCTGCATTCTCGGAATAGACTTGCTTAAAGATCTGATTCTCATTGTGATGAATAAGTGAATTGGCAGCGTTGACAATCATCTGCGTAGAGCGGTAGTTGCGCTCCAATTTGAACAGGCGCGCATTGGGATAGCCCTGTTGAAACGAGAGTATATTGCGTATGTCGGCTCCACGGAACGAGTAAATCGATTGGGCATCGTCGCCCACCACAAACACCAAGTTCTGCGGTTCACCCAAGATACGCACCAGTTGGTACTGCACCATGTTGGTATCTTGGTACTCATCTACCAATATATACTGAAACGCCTGCTGATAGAAACGCCGTGCTTCGCTATCGTTTTTGAGTAGCAGGCACAGGTTCATCAACAGGTCGTCAAAATCCATTGCATTGGCGGCGCGGAGGCGTTTCTCATACTCGCGATAGACATCGCTCATCTGATAGAGGCGGTCGTTGCGGTCGTCCCGCATGTGCTGTTGCGACAGGGCATATTCATCGGCCGTTTCCAGGTGTGTTTTGGCAGCCGAGATCTTGCCCAACAGCATACCAGGTTTATAGATTTTCTCGTCCAACATCAGGTCTTTGCAGATCGATTTGAGCACCGCTTTCATGTCGGGTGTATCGTAGATAGAGAAATCACGTGTGAAACCTATTTTATCCGCCTCTTGGCGCAAGATACGGGCAGCTATGCTGTGAAAAGTACCCATCCACAGGTAATGGGCAGCCTCGGGAGAAACGAGTTGTTGAATACGCTCCTTCATCTCGCGGGCGGCTTTGTTGGTAAAGGTCAGGCAGAGGATACGGTTGGCCTCTATGCCTTTGGATAGCAGATAGGCCACTTTGTAGGTCAGTACACGTGTCTTGCCCGAACCTGCGCCTGCGATAATGAGCGACGGGCCATTAATATATTCCACCGCATCGCGCTGTGCGGGGTTCAAATCTTGCAACATTTCCATAATTGACTGCAAAGGTACAAAGAATTTTTGACATATGCAAATAAAAATTTAGGGTAAGCAAGAAGATGCAACAAAAGCTCCCACTGTTGCTATAAAAACACCTATTTATAAATAAAAATCTATTTCGTGGGGATAAAACTTGCACATGTCAAAAAAAAAGTGTAATTTTGCAGTCTAAATTATGTTGCCTATTGAGTTTTTAGATAGTATGCGTCAGCAGCTGGGCTTTGAAGCCGAGCAGTTGTTTCGTGCGCTGGAGAGCGAACCTATAACCAGTATTCGCCTCAATGACAAGAAAGATATATTGGACTTCCCCTGCGATATAGAGGAAGTGCCTTGGCACGAAGATGGCTACTACCTGCTCGACCGTCCTCAATTCACACTAGACCCCTTGTTTCACGCAGGGTGTTACTATGTGCAAGAGGCTAGTTCCATGTTTATTCAACAGGCATTAGAACAATTCGTAGATCCGCACAGCATCGTGCTAGACCTGTGCGCTGCACCAGGCGGCAAGGCTACCTTGATAAGTCAGTACCTCGCTAACCAAGGTCTTTTAATAGCCAACGAGGTAGTGCGCCAACGGGTGTTCATACTAAGCGAGAACATTCAAAAATGGGGCAATGGCAACACCGTAGTGACCCACAACGATGCCGCCACATTTGGCGAAAAAACCGCTCATCTGTTCGACTGCATCCTAGTAGATGCGCCCTGCTCGGGTGAGGGTATGTTCCGCAAGGACGCAGAGGCACGCGAGGAGTGGAGCGTGAAAAACGTACACCTATGTGCCGAGCGGCAACGCAAAATACTAATGGACGTGTGGGATGCCTTGAAACCTGGAGGAATACTAATCTACTCCACCTGCACCTTCAATCGCGAAGAGGACGAAGAAAACGTAGAGTGGATAGCCGACTGCCTGGGCGGAGATATTCTCCCCGTGAACTACGACCCCAGTTGGGGCATTACAGAGGGCAACCCTGGCTATCATTTCTATCCTCACCTGGCCAAAGGCGAAGGATTTTATATGGCTGTTGTGCGCAAGTACGATGACGACTACGTACCCTTTAAGATACGCGAAAGCAAGAAAAAATCGCTGCCCGTAGAGTTTGAGAAAGAAATGCGTGAATGGCTCATCAACCCCGACGAGTGGGCAATACGCCAAAGCGATAGGTTTATGACGGCTTATCCTATGGAATATAAAGCCCTGATTGACTATCTATGGGGAGAACTAACCTGTATATCCACAGGCTTTGGCATAGGCGAGATACGCGGCAAAGGTGCGTCACCTCAACACGCATTAGCAATGGCTAAGGCACTGAAAAAAGAAGCCTTCCCCAATGTAGAACTCAGTCTAGATATAGCACTCAGTTACCTCAGGACTGAGGCTTTGCCTGAGATGCACGTCCCCCTCGGTGCCATCCTTTTGACTTATGAGAATGTGCCTTTGGGTTTCGCGAAGAATGTCGGCAACCGTTTGAACAACCTTTACCCGAACGAGTGGCGCATTCGGAAGCTTTAACTCCCTTGGGTGTATCGCCCAGTTCAGCAGGCACCACAAGGCGTTCAATATCTTTTTTCAGAAATTTCTCAATACGTGTGAAATAGCGTTGGTCCTCTGGACTAATGAGTGTGACGGCTGCGCCTGAGTTCTCGGCACGTGCCGTACGCCCAATACGATGCACATAGTCCTCGGCATCGTGGGGCACATCGTAGTTAATAACCAACGGGATATCCTCTACGTCTATACCACGCGCCACAATGTCTGTAGCCACCAGCACATCTACTTTACCATTGCGGAAGTCCAACATCACCTCGTCCCGCTCTTTCTGCTCCAGGTCGCTATGCATAGCACGAGCATCCAATCCCTGCCGCGCTAACTCGCGCGCCAGATCTTTCACTTTTTGCTTCTTGCCCACAAAGATAATCACTTTTTTCAATTGTGCATCATCCAACAGGGCCTTGACCATAGGCATTTTTTGTGGTTCATATAAGTCCACCGCCATTTGGTGTATCGTCTCAGGGGGACGAGATACGGCTATCTGCACCTCCACAGGGTTGTGCATCATCGCCTTGGCCATCTTGCGTATATCGGCAGGCATCGTAGCCGAGAAAAGAATATGCTGGCAATCCTTAGGCAAACGGCGGTAGATAGTCATGATATCATCGTAGAAACCCATATCGAGCATACGGTCTGCCTCGTCCAAGATAAAGTATTTCACCCCCGAAAAATCCACGTCGTAGATATTCATCATCGAGAGCAGACGTCCAGGAGTAGCAATCACAATGTCTGCCCCCTGTTGCAAGCCTGTAGTTTGGTTGCCCCACGCATCGTTGTCCTTGCCGCCATAGACTGCTACCGATGAGAAAGGCACATAAAAACCAAAACCTTGCATCTGTTGGTCTATCTGCTGCGCCAACTCGCGCGTAGGTGCCATAATGATAGCGTTGAGTTTATTGGGATCGTGGTTGTCATATTCCAAATTGGTGAGCAAGGGCAGGATATACGCAGCCGTCTTGCCCGTACCTGTCTGGGCACAAGAGATAACATCGTGTCCGTCTAGAATAACAGGAATAGTTTGTTCCTGCACAGGCGTACATGTATCAAAATGCATATCCCACAGGGCATCCAGCACCCCGTCCGAAAGAGCTAGTTCGTCAAAAAACATATTACTTAGTTTGGCCCAGGGCATTGTGCCAACGACCGTTGGAATAGATCAATAGTTGGTTGTTTTTGATTTGTTTAAGGATTCGAGGACTTGAAACATCGCGGAAGTGATTTTCCCAATCGGTTGGCACAGGATCGACAGAGGCCTCAATGGTGATAGTGACACGCTCCTCAAAAGCATTCTTTGACTTATCATTGGCGTCAGGAGTGTAGAAAAGCAGCGTGGAAGTATAGGTGCCTGGGGTGTAAGCCGTAGCCGCTATCAGCACTTCGGCATCGGTATAATCAACTATACCCATATTGGTTGAACTACCATAAATCACACACTCTGATTCGGCCAGTACCTCCGCCGACTCGCCTTGGTAACTAGGAATCGAATTGCCTGGCGTGTTCTCCCACTTAATATAGAGGTTCTTAACCATATTGGTGGTAGTAAATGTGAACATCGCTATATCCGAACAGCCATTTTGGTAATTAGGATTGAGATAAACCTGCCGAGTAGAGAAAGTGATAGCGGGTTTGATTTCTTCCTCCGTTACCGCTTTGGCTAAAAGCACAATCTTACGCACAATCGTATCGCACGTGATATACAAGGTATCGGAACACGAACCTTTGGTGTCTGTGCTGAACTGAATGGAACGATCATTCTTGCCTGTTGCTTTGATAGTATCAGCAACATCATCGTACCCTATCTTAAATTC
>JAKSNM010000004.1 GCA_024399785.1 Paludibacteraceae bacterium | reverse complement strand
CCGATGGGGACGGGCGCGTTTTGTGGGGCATTTATAGTTAGACACTAAGTCTTCCCTCGTATGGCATTTACTTTGAGTGAGCGTCACACAAATGCATTTCACGGACGCGAGAAGCGGTGGCGAAACGCGTCCGTGAGATTACTTTCACCCAATCGCGCCAATCAACCAACCTCCTGTCTATCACCATTTTACAATTTCTTTTTCGCATTTTGTATAGAGTGCGAATATGCGGGAACATGCGGGAATTTCCCGCATATTCCCAACTTCCTTTTCCGTCCATTTCGAGACCACGTCGCGACCCTCGACATCCACAAAAAAACTGCTTGACCCATGATGTGTCAAGCAGTTTTTTTACTACCTGTTTTTCAATTCTCTTACTCTTTCGGCAGCATCACTACTTCAAACATATTGCCACTAGCAACTAGTTGCTTCAAGGCATCCTGCACGCTTTGTTGCGTGATCTCGTTGACAGCAGCTTCGTAATCTGCTACTACGTTGATGCCTAGTTTATAGTACTGTTCCAAAGCACTGAGCCACCAATCGTTTTTCTCCAAGTTCTCCTTAAAGTCTTTGATTAGAGACTCCTTGTCTTTCTGCACATCATCTGCCAAAGGACCATTGTTGAGGATAGTCTGCACTTCTTCGTGAATAATCTCCATCAGTCGTGCTTGCTTATCAGGATCGGTGTCGAAATGCATCAATAGATAAGCCTTGCTGACTGGTAGAGCCTGCATGGTAGCATAGGTGCCTACACCATAACTGCCGCCTTCACGCTCGCGGATGCTTTCCATATATCTACGGTCCAGAATACGCCCAATCATTTTTACATTTACAGCATTGCTCAGCGAATAAGGTATGTCGTAACTGGTGTATTGAATACGGTTGCTAGCCGTGGTGGTTTGCATCTCACGTTGGAAATAGTTCTTTACAATACCCTTAGGAGCACGTATGTTGTTGTCCACGAACTGCTCACGTTGTTTATTGGTCTTCAGCCCACCCAGATAGGTGCAAATCATCTTCTGCACATTCTCATCATCGGGATCGATATTTCCAACAAAGATAAAGGTGAAATCGGCTGCATTCTTAAAACGCTCTTTATAGATTTTGAGGCATTGCTTCATATCCAATTGCCCTACCGTTTGTTGGTTCCACAATACGGTGCGTGCGTTGTGGTCACTACCCATCAGTTTGATGGAATCGCCAAAGATAGTTTGTGCATCTTTCTCTTTGTTCTTTATTTGGTTGCTCAGGATGTTTTGCAACGTAGCAAAAGCCTCGGCATCGGCTCTAGGAGCGGTGAAACTGAGATATGTCAATTGCAAGAGTGTTTCCAAATCTTTCACACTGGAATTACCCTCTAGCGATTCGGTATTGTCGTTTATGCTGGCATCCAGTCCTACTGTTTTGCCTGCCAGGGCTTTTTGCAGGTCGTTCATTGAGAATGTACCCAGCCCCATAAACGAAACTGCATCACCTGCCAATTCGGCATTAACCAACTCGTTTTGTTTCAGTAGGCTCTTGCCTCCCCATGAGTAGGCATACATAAGTATCTCATCTTGTTTGAAATTGGTAGGACGAATCACAACTTTCACGCCATTGCTCAACACCCATTCTATCGTGCCCAATTCCAAATTGGTAGTATAGGACTTGATTTTGGCTGCTTTAGGTGCTTTCTTTACCAAACGATTATCTACTTTCTTGGCAGCAGGAGCAGTGATGTCTATCTGCTCGCGTTTGGCCATTTGTTCGCGTATATACACTTCGCTAGGCATTTCGACACCTTCTTTTTCTGGACCTTGCACTACTACAATCGCGTTTTCATCCGTCACATATTGTGCGGCCATTTGATTGAGTGCCGCAGTTTGAATATTAGGTAATAGCATCTTCACAATCTCCAATTCGGTGGCGATGCCTGGTATAGGACTATGATCCAGGTAATGACCGATATATTCATGCACATAATGAATATTCTCGGTGGCATTACGCTCGTTGTAAGCCTGCTCATATTCATTCAATAGTGCTGTTTTGGCGCGTTCCAACTCATCGTCGGTCACTCCGTAGCGACGTAGCTTCTCAATCTGATAGAGTAGGGCATCAAAGGCTTGTTTGGCTTGCCCGTCTTTAGCCACAGCGTAGCAGTAGAAGCCATCTTGAGTAGGAACCAAGTCGGTATAAGCCATTAGCGCGCCCACAAAGGGAGTGCTGGTCTTCATAGCCTCTTCTTGCAGACGCTCTTGTGCTATCTGATAGAGCAGGTTGTCGCAGATGTCTTTCATATAGCCAATAATGGTGTTCTTGGCTTCGTTGGGCATAGGCTCGTGCTTGAAGATGATACGCACCATGGTCTGCTGGGCCTCTTTATCCGTTAGAATGCCGACATGAGGCTCTTTGTTGTTAGGAATCATCTCATACGGACGCTCGCCGCGATTGGCGCGAGCAGGCACGTCACTCCATAGTTGCTTGATCTTGTTCTCAATTTGATCTACGTCTATGTCGCCCACAACTACTATAGCCTGGTTGTCTGGACCATACCACTTTTTATAATACGCGCGCAAGGCGTCGTAACTGAAGTTGTTGATTACAGCGGTGTCGCCAATCACATCGCGAATAGCGTATTTGGTGTTGGGGAACATCACAGCTTGGCTGCGCGCCCATAGGCGGCGAGAGGCATCGTTGCCTGTGCGCCATTCTTCGCGTATCACACCACGTTCGGCATCTATCTCCTCAGGCAACAGGCTGACAGCACAACTCCAGTCGTGCATCACAAGCAGGGCACTATCTATGATACCTTCACGATAGGTAGGCACTTCGCTCAAACGATAGACAGTTTGGTCTAGCGAGGTATAAGCATTGATGTTACCACCAAAGTTAACACCGATAGACTCAAAATAGTTGATGATACCTTTGCCTTGGAAATGCTCTGTGCCGTTAAAGCACATGTGCTCCAAAAAGTGAGCCAAACCGTTTTGGTTATCTTCCTCCAATATAGCTCCCACACGTTGGACAATATGAAACTCGCAACGTTGCTTGGGTAGTTCATTATGTCGGATGTAATAGGTTAATCCATTTGGCAAAACGCCTACTCTGACTGCTGAATCAATAGGCAATTCGGGCACTTGTTGTGCCGATAGGGTAGCAGCTAGTACTAGTGCAATAAATAAAAATCCTTTACGCATGTTCATTCTCCTTTTTTGTTTCGTTTTTATCTTCTTTCTGTTCGTTTTTCTTTTCACTCTTGTTCTCGTTGGCTTCTATAATCTCATCTCCACGACTTTTCCATGGACGAGGACCTAAGATCTGTTCTACATCTTCAGATGTAATCACCTCTTTTTCTATCAAAAGTTGTGCCAACGCATTGTGTCCCTCTTTGTTCTTTTCCAATATATCCTTGGCGCGTTTCATTTGCTCGTTGATAATCGTGCGAGTCTCTTGGTCTATTGTCTCTGCGGTTTGGTCTGAGTAGGGGCGTTGCAGACTATATTCCGAACGTCCTGTGGAGTCGTAGAAACTAATATCTTTCAACTTATCAGACATACCATAGTAGGCCACCATGGCATAAGCCTGTTTGGTAGCACGTTCCAGATCGTTGAGCGCTCCCGTAGAGGTCTGCCCTAGGAAGATTTGTTCGGCAGCGCGTCCGCCCAATAGGGAACATAGTTCGTCCAACAGGTGTTCCTTGTTGGTCAATTGGCGTTCTTCGGGCAGATACCATGCTGCGCCTAGTGCCATGCCACGTGGCACGATAGTGACTTTTACCAGTGGGTTGCCCCAGCGTAGTAGCCACGAGATAGTAGCATGTCCTGCTTCATGGTAGGCAATGCTCTTTTTCTCCTCCGCAGTCATGATTTTGTTTTTGCGTTCCAAACCACCAATGATACGGTCCACAGCATCCATGAAATCTTGTTTCCCCACTTTCTTGTGGTCTTTTCTGGCGGCTATCAGAGCTGCCTCGTTGCAGACGTTAGCAATATCTGCACCCGAGAAACCTGGAGTCTGTTTGCTCAAGAAATTCACATCTACGCTTGCATCCAGTTTCAATGGTTTTAAGTGCACGTTAAATATCTCTTGACGCTCTTTCAAATCAGGCAGTTCTACATGAATCTGTCGGTCAAACCTACCTGCACGCAATAGAGCGCTGTCTAGCACATCGGCACGGTTGGTAGCGGCCAAAATGATAACTCCTGAATTGGTACCAAAACCATCCATTTCGGTCAGCAGTTGGTTGAGGGTAGATTCGCGCTCGTCGTTGCTACCCGTCATGATGTTCTTGCCGCGGGCACGACCTACGGCGTCTATCTCGTCTATAAAAATGATAGCGGGAGCTTTCTCCTTGGCTTGGCGGAAGAGGTCACGCACGCGACTGGCACCTACACCCACAAACATTTCTACAAAATCACTACCAGACATGCTGAAAAATGGTACATTGGCTTCGCCAGCTACGGCTTTGGCCAGTAGCGTCTTACCTGTGCCCGGAGGACCTACCAGCAGGGCACCCTTGGGTATCTTACCTCCCAACGAAGTATATTTCTTGGGGTTCTTCAAAAAGGCTACAATCTCTTGCACCTCTTCTTTGGCCCCTTCTAGTCCTGCTACATCCTTAAAGGTGATTTTGTCTTTTTTGTCTTTGTCAAATAGCACAGCTTTCGATTTACCTACTCCAAACACTCCCCCTGCCATATTGGCTGCGCCGCGACTCATGATAAAAAAGAATAGGATAATGAGTAAGATAGGTGCTATGTTGACGAGTAGCAGATACCATATATCGTGTGAGTCTTTATAGGTCACATCAATGGGCGATAACCCTTGCGCTTTGCGCTCGGTGTTGGTTTGATCTACCCATTTGCCAAATTCCTCTACACTAGGCACTTGGGTGCGTATCTGTCCTTTCACTTGTTCGCCTGCATCGCGTGTGCCAAACACCACTACATAACTTTTTGGACGCACGGTGGCTTCGGCTTTGCGGTCGTCGCTTACGGTGATTTTTTCTACGGCATCGTTTTGAATATACGCAATGAACTGGGTATAACTCAGTTGTTTATCAGTTTGCTTCTCTTTGCCAGGTTGGTACATGAAATAGGCCAACGCACCAAATAGCAGTACGTAGTACACCCATCGCCAATTGTTTCGCTTAGGACCTTTTGACCTAGGCATTATTGGCTGCTGCTTTTGTTCTTGTTTCTTTTTCTCCACTGTTTCTAAACTTTAAACTTTCAACTTTAAACTTTCAACTTTCCACTTTCAACTATCATTTCTCCCATCCTGTAAAAACCTCTGGACCATAGACGTTGTTTTCACTTTCGTCATGCAGGGGTGCCCATAACTGTGCAAAGAATGGGTTTCTCTTGGCTTCTGCATCCCATTCCCAGGGACGGCTATTCGGCTCGTCTTGATAGGGATAGGGGAAGCAGTCGGGACACCAGTGTCCGCCCAATAGAATCAAACGAGGCGTGGCTGTGAAGACATGTCCTTGGGCACATTGCCATTGCAGGGGTGTGTCCCAATCGCCTTTGACCATGCTGGAAGACAAACATTGTCCTCCACGGAAAGCGGCGGCACGTTGCATATCTTCTAGGGTGAACTCACTCATTGGCTTGTTCTCATCGTAACCGTGGTCCAAGATAACAGCTTCGGGACTATTGTGACTAAGGTCCATCTTGTCCCAAGGTTGAATAGCCTGATAGGCTTCTAAACTGCCATAGTAGGCATGAATACGAGGCAATCGGTTGTTTTTTATCCACCATTGTGTACCATGTTCGGTGCTAAGACTTAAGCGGTGCATCACTGCTTTTACAATATGTGGCACGAGGCGTGCAGCATAGACTAGTTTACTGCGAATAGCCCATTTTAGTGCAAAGGGTAGGGTGTCACTCTTTGCCATTTGTGCGAAATAGTCTTTCACGGGTACGTTGGCACGGAAATGCAGGTAGTTCTCCAATACATCGCCGTCTAGGTACCACATGCCGTGGAAATTACGGGTGGTGAACCATTTGCTATCAAATATCTGCTCGGGTTTGGGGCAGCCGATAGCATCGAGCAGGAGACATTCAAACTCGTAGTTGCTTAATCTGTATTGTTCGCCAGAGCCGATGTTGTAGTACCGTTTCCAGAATTCCTCGGGTACTTCGTCACGGCAGATGCGTTCCAGTAGTCGTCCGCTATCTTCTACAGTGGCCCATTCCAGCACTCCGCGTACGGGAACGTGGAACATGATAGGGTCAAAGTTTTTTAGAATAGCAGGGTAGAGTATGCCCGATTGGCGCAGACTGACCCAGTGTTTGATAGGCGAGTTAGTGATGATACGTTCCGCCAAGGCTTTGGTGATGCCATAATGGTCGTAGGCGCTTACGCAGATAGGGTCGCCTGTGCGTCCCCAATGCAGGGGCTCACGGCGGTCACCCATTTGGGCTACGCTGCCTATATACACCACTTTGGGTTGGTGCTCAATATCTTGTGCTAAAACGGCATCGCGTATGTTCTTGGCAGCACTCAAGTTGGTCTTGCGTGTAGCAGTGGGGCGATAGTCGGCTTGTGGCGAAACCATGCCGCCCACATGCAAAACGATATCGCTGCCTGTTACACCACGTAGCACATCGTCGTATTTAGTCAAATCGCCCCACACCACTTCTATGCGATCGAGGTATTTGGCTAATAGTTTTTTGTTCTTTTCGCTGGGTCGTGCCAATATACGTACTTTATACTGATCGGGGTAGCGAAGTAATTCCGTCATACCTGCAAAACCCATAGTGCCTGTGGCACCTGTTAGAAATACTGTTTTCATATCTTGTTGCTCAATTTTTGACTAATTTATCCCATTTCTCTTTTACAAACGACTTGGTGTCGTGTGTCATTCTTAACCACCAGTGGGTCAATATCTGTTCCTCTTCCTCCTCCATCTCCTGTTTCACTTGCTCGGCATTGTTATCCGATATCACGAGCAGTTGGTCGCCCACGTGCAGTTCAGTCTCGCCTGTTGGAACAAAGAAATTCTCGCCCCGTCGTGCCATGATGACTAGTGTGTGCTCTGGCACCTCTATATCTTTCAATTGATTGCCGTTCTTTAATAATTCCTCGGTCACTTTTCGCTCCCAAGCACCTGCTTCTATGTCTTCTGGCAGGTCGATGTCAAAATATTCCAATTTCTTTTGTTCCGCTTGTGGACGTGACAATTTGAGTTTGGCAGCTATGGAGTTGAGGCTGGTGCCTTGTGCCAATAGACTCACAATAGTGCACATAAAGACGATGTTGAATATAATCTCGGCATGTGGCACATGGTTGGCTTCGCATAGGATGGCGAAGATAATAGGTACGGCACCTTTTAGTCCCACCCAACTAACCAATAGTTGGTCGTTTTGCTTAAATTGGTTTTTCCATGGCCATAAACAGAGTAGAACGCTGATAGGGCGACTGATAAAAATCATTACAATCGAAATAATGAGACATGGTAGCCAAATACGTAGTTTCAAAAATGCACTAGGGGTAACCATCAAACCCAGCATCAAGAACATAACCAACTGACTCAACCATGTCAGGCCGTCAAAGAACGATTTGGTTTGGCGTTTCTTGGTGAATTTGCTATTGCCGATAATCAGGCCACCAATGTACACGGCCAAATAGGGATTACCTTTTAGATAGTAGGTGGCTGCAAAGATAAAGATACATGCAGTTAGCACCATGAGGGGATAAAGCGACTCGTTGTTCAGTTTGGCGCGTTTGAGCAGTTCTACCACTACTTTACCAAATGCAAAACCCATCACGCCACCCATCACGAGTTGAATCAATATATCTTGTACAATGCCGAGCGCACTAACGTCGGAACTGCCACTAGTCACAATGCCTATTAACGTGATGGTCAGTATATATGCCATGGGGTCGTTGGCACCGCTTTCTAATTCGAGCAATGGTCGCAGGTTATGTTTCAAGGCTACGCGGTTGGTGCGCAAAATAGAGAAGACGCTGGCACTATCGGTAGAGGACATGGTAGCGGCTATTAGCAGGGCTAGCCAAATGGAGATGCTTTCTATGTGACTGCTCCAACCAAATACGTAGTAGGTAATTACGCCCGTTATAGTGCATGTTAATAGCACGCCAATGGTGGCAAGGGTAATACCTGGTGCCATCACGGGAAGTATCTCTTTTAGTTTGGTGTCCAGTCCGCCCGAGAACAAAATAACGCACAGGGCTACTGTACCAATAGCCTGGGCATAGTCGGTTTCTATCTTGTCCATTTCCGTTTGTCCAAACCAAGCGGGAATACCCTCTGGACCAAACAACATACCTACTGCCAAGAATAGCAATAGGGCAGGAACTCCGTATTTGAAACCAATCTTGTCGGTGAAAATACTAACAAAAAATAGTAAGGATAGGACGAGTAGTACAAATTCTACTTGCATAACGATTTATTTCTTTTTTTTGAGTAATTCGGTATCAATTATTTTTATAATATCTTCTTTTGGATATAAGCCTTTTAGTAGGATAGGCTGCCCTTCTACGGGGATATACAGCACTTGTGGTATGCTGTTAATCTGAAATACGTAGGCCAAATCGCGTTCCCGTTCGGTGTCGGCTTTATAGAAGATGACTTTGCCTTTGTATTTCTCGCTCAACTCGTCCATGATAGGGGCTAGGCGTTTGCAAGGACCGCACCATGTGGTATAGAAATCGATTACGCAAGGCTTCTTGCCTACGTATTTCCACTCTTTTTCTACGGAGTAGTCCATGATTTTGGTTTTAAACTCAGCACTAGTCAGATAAGTGACTTCTGCCACCATGGGCAATACTACTAGTATTGCAGCAAATGTTATAACGATTTTTTTCATATCCAAATTAGTTTTACACAAATTATGCCAAAATACGCTGCAAAGGTACAAAAAAAATTGCATATATGCAAATAAAATATGCAGAAACAAAGCAAAGTATCATTTTATGGTCTTTTGGCGTTGGCTGATAAATAAACCAACAATCACAAGCACAATGCCTGCCCACTTGCCCAGTGGCAGGTGCTCGCCCATAAACAACCACATCAATAAAGCCGTAAAAACAGGACGTATATTATTGAAGACATTGGCTTGCGTCACACCAATATAACGCACACTATAACAGAAAAAGATAAAAGCACAAACACTGGCAAAAATAGCCAAATAACCTACACCAAGCAACATCCTTTGACAAGACGCATTGCCCCAATCAATTGCAGGCAGACTAGGCCCAGTAATCAGCCACAACACATAGAACATAACCAAGGCAACCAACTGTACCCAAAAAACGATTGTCAAGGCACTATAGTGACTGGGAATACGTTTGAGCACAATCGAATAGCCGACGGCCATCATGGTAGTAAGCAATGCCAAAGGAATACCCCACGGATTGCCAATATCAAAATTCTGATTACCAATCAGCACCAACATCACCATACCGATGGTTGAGATAAGGATACCAATGATATTGTTGACAGTTACTTTTTCTTTCAGTATCCAAAAAGCAAACAAAGGAGCCATTAGTGGAGACGTACTCAAAAAGGGTTCTGCCATAGTAGGCGTAGCAAAACTGCGGTAGGAATAAGTCTCTAATATAAAATACAAAAACGGCTGAAACAAACCTGCCAGCGCAAACAGCCACCAATCGCGCTTGTCGATACGTTGCAGACTAAACGTTGTGAGCGAACCCTTGGAAAACGATTGGCCTATCGTGCCAATAATCAGCATTAATAAAACCGCTATGGTAAATCGCACCAGTACGAGTTGTAGAGGACTAAGCACCTCAAGCGAGGCTTTTACTGCAATGCCTGCGCCTGACCATATAATCATGGCTGTGACGATAGTAATATAAGGGGCAATGTGGCGTTCTGCTGGTTTCATTATCGTTTTTGCTCGGCAAACTCCGAAGGCGTACACCCATGCACCGCTGCAAAAGCTCTATAAAAAGTGCTGCGGTAGCGATAGCCCACACTCTGACCAATAGACCCTATGTCCATTTTGCCTTCGCGAATCAGTTGCGTGGCTTTTTCGATGCGTAAGTTGTTGATATATTCGTAGAAATTCTGACCTGTAGTCTCTTTTAACAGACGCGAGAACGTAGTGTGACTCATACCAATCCTGCGGGCTAGTTCATCGCGCGTGAGATCGTCTTGGCAATAGATCAGTTCCCGCTCACAGAGCTCGTTAAGTCGTTGAGTGAAAAGAACCGTATCTTCCGAAAGTAGCGATTGTTTGTTCTGATTCTGATCCTCTTGCTCTTGCGCCTGCTCTTGTTTCCACTCGTCTATATCCATTTCCTTTACATGGGAGTTCTCTCGTTGTAATATGGTATTCCATAGGCGGATAAACACCAAATTCCATGCAACGATGCAGATGGAATAGTAGATCAATTGATCCCAAATGCTTCGCTGGGTGCTAAATAGCGCAAAGTCTAGCACGATCAACGCCATAAAAATAATCACGTTGATAAGCCATTTTACACTACGACCTTGCAACGATGAGTATTCTTCTTTCAAATGATGTTCATAGCGCGAACCCACAATCATGATATACACCATCATGGCAATGATATATCCCACCATAACAATGGCTATCGTATAGGTGTACCAATATTGATTAATCCACCAACACAGGGGGCACAAAATAATAGACGGAAGTATGTTGGATGCCACACGCGCGATGGTGATATGTTGCGGTGCAACCACTTGCACCAATACAATGCCACTAATAGGCAACACCAACATATCTATCACCGTAATGTGGAAATTGAGCGCGGTTAATTTATCATCAGGAAATCTGAAAATAGCACAACAGAGAAACCCCAAAAATAATACAATAGATAGCGCGCCCGCCCACCAGCGCAAGGGCGTGCGCGGCTGGACATTGGCGGAGTTGTTGATGCGATAACTAAACAAAAAAGCCCAACAACTAAGCAGGCACGACATAATCAGCATGCCCAGCAACATAATGCTCGTGTGATCAACGGTAATTAGTTCCATAAATGTATTGTGTTTTTCATAAAGGATTGCAAAGATACAACTTTTTTTTGATATCTACAAATTTTTTGCATAAAAACACGAAAAAAGGGTCGACTCTCACGAGCCCAACCCTTCTCTGAAAAAACACTACAAATTAACAGTCTTATGACCAGGATTACAGAATAACCCTGTTGCTCATTATAAAACCACTGCAAAGGTACAGTTTTTTTTTGACATGTGCAAATTTTATTCACTTTTATATGTAGCATACGCGCCAAAAGTGCATTTTGGCGCGTATGCTACAGTTTTCTCAATACTTTTTGTGCTTATTTATTTAGTTCTCCTGCAAAATATCGATCGTAACTGGCCATGTCGATTAGACCATGACCCGACAGGCAGAATAGGATAGTTTTCTCTTTTCCTTCCTCTTTGCAGCGCAATGCTTCTTGGATAGTAGCATAAATAGCATGTGTAGATTCAGGGGCAGGGATAATGCCTTCCACTTGTGAGAATAAGATACCCGCTTTGAACGAATCCAGTTGGTTGATATCGACTGCTTCCATTGTGCCATCTTTCATTAGTTGGCTCACAACGGCTCCTGCGCCATGGTAGCGCAATCCACCAGCGTGGATAGCAGCAGGCTCGAAATCATGCCCTAGTGTGTACATGGGAATAAGAGGCGTTAACCCTTCGGTATCGCCAAAGTCGTATTCAAACTTACCCTGTGTTAGTTTGGGACAAGCCTCTGGTTCGGCAGCGATAAAACGTATCTTTTTGCCTTCACACAAAGTGTCGCGCATAAACGGAAAAGCTATGCCTGAGAAATTGCTACCACCACCGAAACAACCAATCACGATATCAGGCCAATCGCCAGCTATTTCCAGTTGTTTTCTAGCCTCCTCACCAATGATGGTTTGGTGCAGGCACACGTGGCTCATTGTTGACCCTATACCATAGCGTGTATCGGGTTGCTGTTGTGCTATTTCAATCGCTTCGGAGATAGCCATACCCAGACTGCCTGCTGTGTTAGGAAAACGCTCGCGTAGTTCGCGTCCTACCTTGGTTACAGGAGACGGAGAAGGTATAACATTGGCACCATAGGTGCGCATTACCGATTTACGATAGGGTTTCTGCTCATAACTGGAGTTAACCATAAAGACCGTCAGGTCCAATCCAAAGTGTCGGCAAGCTATACTGAGTGCCGAACCCCATTGACCAGCACCTGTCTCGGTGGTCATGTGGCGAATGCCCTGCTCGTGGCAATAATAAGCCTGTGGAATAGCCGAATTGAGCTTGTGTGAACCTACAGGCGATATACTCTCGTTTTTGAAGTAAATCTTGGCAGGTGTATCTAACGCTTTTTCCAGTCCGCTAGCCCGCACGAGCGGGGTGGGACGCCAAATACGGTAGAGATCACGCACCTGATCGGGAATATCGATAAACCGCTCGGTAGATAATTCCTGTCGCGCCGATTCTTCGCTAAACAATGGCGTAAGGTCTGCCATGGTGAGCGGCTGACGCGTCTGAGGATGTAGCATAGGTTGAGGTTTAACGGACATGTCCGCCACAATGTTGTACCATTGCGTGGGCATGTCCTTTTCCTCAAGCACTATTTTTTTTGTAATCTTCATTTATCCAAGCATTGTTAGCAGGATACCTGCTGCCACAGCTGAACCAATCACACCTGCTACGTTTGGTCCCATAGCGTGCATCAGTAGGAAGTTGCTAGGATCGGCCTTGGCACCCTCCATCTGGCTGACACGTGCGGCCATAGGTACGGCACTAACACCAGCAGAACCGATTAGCGGGTTGATCTTCTCTTTTGAGAATAAGTTCATTACCTTAGCCAACAAAACACCACCTGCGGTACCAAAGCAGAAGGCGATGATACCCATTAGGAGGATACCTAAGGTTTTCAGGGTGAGGAACGTACCAGCAGTAGCGGTAGCACCTACAGTGAGACCTAGGAAGATAACAACGATATTCATCAATTCGTTTTGCGCAGTCTTGGTCAAACGCTCTACTACGCCGCACTCTTTCATAAGGTTACCCAACATCAAGCAACCAATCAATGGAGCTGCGTCAGGCAAAACCAATGCTACGATGGCGGTAATGATGATTGGGAAGACGATCTTCTCGGTTTTACCCACAGCACGTAGTTGCTTCATTTTGATCTTGCGCTCTGCTTCGGTAGTGAGCAGTTTCATAATAGGTGGCTGAATAACAGGCACGAGTGCCATATATGAATAGGCAGCAATAGCAATTGGACCCAGCAAGTGAGGTGCCAATTTACTGGTCAAGAAGATAGACGTAGGTCCATCTGCTCCGCCTATAATACCAATAGAACCAGCCTCCGCAGGAGTGAATCCTATGGCATTGGCACCCAAGAAAGCAATAAAGATACCCAATTGCGCAGCAGCACCCAGTATAAACGATTTAGGGTTAGCAATTAGCGGACCGAAATCGGTCATTGCACCTACGCCGATAAAAATTAGGCAGGGATACACACCAGCTTTTACGCCGATGTATAGCACGTCTAATAATCCGCCCTCTTTGAGAATAGCACCATAACTATGATACATGTCGCTGGCGGGGTTCAAAAATGCGTCCCACAACTCCTGATGGAACATATTGGCTCCAGGCAAGTTGGTGAGCAGCATACCAAAAGCAATAGGAAGCAACAATAGTGGCTCATATTGCTTTTTGATAGCCAGATACAATAGGAAGAATGACACGAACAACATGATAATCTGTTGCCACGTGATGTTCATAAATCCCATCGTCTGGATAAATTCAATAATTGCGTCCATGATTAACCAAGTACGATTAGTAGATCATCTTGCATTACGTTTTGACCAGCAGCTACAGCGATTTGTTTTACTGTGCCGTCGCATTCAGCAGCGATGTCATTGGCCATTTTCATACTTTCGAGTTGCAATAGCACGTCGCCTTTCTTTACAGCTTGACCTTCGCTTACCAATACTTTGATAACGCTACCAGGTAGTGGGCTTTTGACTTGTGTACCAGCTACAGCAGCAGCGGGGGCAGCTTTAGGCGCAGGTGCAGCAGCAGGTGCAGGGGCAGCAGCGGGAGCAGCTTTTGGAGCAGGAGCAGCCTTAGGTGCAGGAGCAGGAGCAGCTTTCTTCTCAGTTTCTACTTGGTATTTCTTGCCATTGATAGTAACTTCGGTTAGACCATTTTCTATTTCTTCAACAGCTGCGTTATAAGCTACGCCATTGATTTTAAATGCAAATTCTTTCATAATTGTTGATTGTTTGTTAGTTATCTAGTTACTTAGATAGATTGTTGATTCCAAAAACTTTGTTGTTCCACGCTGTAGCATGTCCCTGTATAGTAAGTTGGGGCAGACTAGCATCGTGCAAACCATAATATAGATGTAGCGCATAGGCTACAGCAGCCATGTCAGCATCTTCCTCGTTAAGATGCAGCGCCATAGCAATAGCGGCCATGTCGGCATCCGACAGGTCTTCAGCCTTGGCGGGTTTGGCGGGTTTAACAGACTGTGCAGGTTGAGAAGGTTTCTTCTCTAGCCATTGCATGATAGCTCCTAGACCTTGCATCAAAAATACAAAGGCACAGAGCAGAATCAGCACAATGACGAAACCTAGTACAGTCACCAACCATGTCTGAGATGTAATTGCAAATACTGTCATATTTTGTAAATTAAAATGGGTAAATTAGCAATTACAGAGGCAGGTTACAATGCTTCTTGGCAGGGTTGCTCAAACGCTTGGTCTGCAATTTCTCGAAAGCATTGATGATGCGGGCACGTGTAGTGCGAGGCTCAATCACATCATCGATATAGCCACGGTTGGCAGCCTGGTATGGGCTAGCAAACAAGTCTTTGTACTCAGCTTCTTTTTCGGCAATAAATTTCTTCTTCTCCTCGGGATCCTCGATTGCTTTCAAGGCCTTGGCTTGTAGCACACCTACGGCACCACTGGCACCCATAACAGCAATCTCAGCATTTGGCCATGAATAGCACATGTCGCCACGCAACTGTTTGCAGCTCATCACGATATGGCTACCACCATAGCTCTTGCGGATGGTGATGGTTACCTTAGGTACAGTAGCTTCACCATAAGCAAACATCAGTTTAGCTCCGTGGTCAATAATACCAGCGTACTCTTGACCCGTACCGCATAGGAAGCCAGGAACATCTACCAAGGTGAGAATTTGAATATTGAAGGCATCGCAGAAACGTACGAAACGAGCTGCTTTGCGGCTAGCGTCGCAGTCGAGCACACCAGCTAACCAGCTAGGTTGGTTGGCAATGATACCTGTGCTGCGGCCATTGAAGTGGGCAAAACCGCAAATGATATTTTTTGCATAGTCTTTGTGTACCTCAAAGAAATCACCATCATCCACAATCATGTTGATGATTTGGTGCATATCGTATGGCTTGTTAGGATCGTTAGGCACGATGTCGTTCAAACCATCCTCAATACGCATAGGATCATCGTTGGTAGGTACTATAGGAGCTTCTTCCATGTTGTTTTGAGGAATGAAGCTGACCAATTTACGTACCATGGCCATTGCTTCCTCTTCGGTAGGTGCTACGAAATGAGTCACACCCGATTTGCTGGCATGAATCTTGGCACCACCTAGTTGCTCCACGGTAACATCCTCACCCGTAACAGACTTCACTACCTTAGGACCAGTGATGAACATATATGAGTTCTGCTCGGTCATCATGATAAAGTCGGTCAATGCAGGGCTATAAACAGCACCACCTGCGCAAGGGCCAAAGATAACACTAATTTGAGGCACAACACCGCTGGCTAGAATGTTACGCTCGAAGATCTCAGCATAACCAGCCAAGGCGCAAGCACCCTCTTGAATACGAGCTCCACCAGAGTCGTTCAAACCGATGATAGGCGCACCTAGTTTCATAGCTTGGTCCATCACGTTGCATATTTTGAGTGCCATCGTCTCACTCAACGAACCACCAATCACGGTGGCGTCTTGCGCAAAGACAAAGACCAGACGGCCATCTATGGTACCTGAACCAACGGCTACACCATCGCCCAAGAACACTTTTTTCTCCATTCCGAAATCGTGGCAACGATGGGTAAGGAACATATTTACTTCTTCGAACGAACCTTCGTCCAAAAGCATATTAATACGCTCGCGGCAGGTGTAGCAGCCTTTTGCATGGTGTTTCTCCACAGCAGCTTCACCACCACCAGCCATAGCAGCTGTGCGGCTATCTACGAGCTTTTGCATTTTTTCTGCATCCATTGTTATAAAATTTTAATGGTTGAAAAGTTTATGAATGTTTAATCACAGGAGTTTTCGCCGTCGGTTCGCCGTCGGCAAAACCCTATATTTAGCGGGGCTGTTGGCAGAGCTCGGTTAGTACGCCTTTTGTGCTCTTTGGATGCAAGAAAGCAATCATTAAATTCTCTGCACCTTTGCGGGGAGCCTCATCAATAAGTTGCAGACCAGCAGCTTTGGCTTCTGCGAGAGCATCAGCTACGTTCTCTACATTGAAAGCCACGTGATGCACACCACCACGACCGCCGTTTTTCTCGATGAACTTAGCAATAGTAGATTCTGGGCAAGTTGGCTCTAGCAATTCAATCTTGGTTTGACCAACTTTGAAGAAAGCGGTTTTGACTTTTTGGTCAGCCACCTCTTCGATAGAGTAGCATTTGTCACCAGTTAAAAACTCGAAGAAAGGCATAGCCTCTTCCAAACTAGGTACTGCGATACCTAAATGCTCGATATGAGTAGGTTTCATAAGAATAAAAATTATTTGGTTGATAAATAAGTCAATTTGGCTACAAAATTACAATTTTTTTTTGACATATACAAATTATTTTGTATCTTTGCACCGAAAATTCATAAAATGCAAAATACATATTACAAAAAAGTATGAAAACACGATGGTCCTCTCTTAATATAGCATCACTAATTGTGGCAATAGCATTGCTAATTGTAATCGTGTCGGCGCTTTATACCAATAGATTGGTTAAACAATTGCAAGCCGATGAACAACAACGTGTTGAGATATGGGCGGATGCAACGCGTCGATTGATTCAAGCAGACGATACGGAAGATTTGAGCTTTTATGTAACTATCATAGAAGGGAATACCAATATACCCGTGTATATTGTTGACAAAGACGGAAATGTGTTGGAGTCACGCAATGTGAAACATCCAGTAGATGACCCGCGCACACTAGAAGGCCCGATTGTGTTAAAAATATCAGAGAGTAATATTCAGTATATCTATTATGACCAATCGCTCACTCTAACTAGGCTAAAATGGCTTCCATTGATAGAATTTGGTGTCATTTTGCTATTTATTGTGGTTGCCGTATTGACCCTTATTACCGCCCAACGCAGTGAGCAAAATAGGGTGTGGGTAGGGCTAAGCAAAGAGACTGCACACCAATTGGGTACGCCTATATCGTCGTTGAATGCATGGCAAGAACTATTGCAAGATCGCTACCCAGAAGACACGTTGATACCGCAAATGCGTTTGGACATACAGCGTCTGAGCATGATAGCCGAGCGTTTTTCAAAAATTGGTAGTGAGCCTCAATTGGTGGCTACACAACTATGGCCAGTAGTGGAACAAACCATCTCATACATCCGCACGCGTGTGTCTAATAATAAGGTGTCTATTGTGACTCAACCGAACGACTTGCAAACGGTGTATATACAAATGAACGCCCCCTTGTTTGGCTGGGTGTTGGAAAATCTGTTGAAAAATGCTTTAGATGCGATGAATGGCGCGGGACAGATTATGGTTGAACTACATCGAGAGGGTGGGGAAATGTATTTAGACATTACCGATACGGGACGAGGAATAGATCGTAGCCTTTATCGCACCATTTTTCAACCTGGTTATACCAGTAAAAAACGAGGGTGGGGATTAGGACTTAGTTTGGCTAAGCGTATTGTTGAAGATTACCATAGCGGCAAGATCTTTGTCCTGCGCTCCGAATTGAATGTGGGCACCACCTTCCGCTTGGTTTTGAAAGAGTCCATAGATGGTGGAACCACTGCCTGACATAGCGGCATAATAAGCACCCATAGCCGATAATTTTGCTTTGATGGTGGCTAATTCTGGGTGTAGTGGAAATACCGTTTTCTCAAAATCATTTTCAGGAAATTGATTTAGATGGTCTAGATGATAAACGCTAGTGGTCTGCTCCTCTAGGCGTAGTCCTGCGTACGCATCGCGCGTAGAGACCGCTACTGGAGGTTTGATCATGACAAGGTGCTGTCCCGTTAAATCCAAATCAATAGGTGTTAATTGGTCTCCTATGCCCTGAGCAAAGCATGGCGTGTTGTACACAAAAAATGGACAATCTGCTCCTAGAGGTTTAACCAGTTGTGCCAATTGCTCTTTGGACAAACCTAGGTGAAACAGTTGATTGAGTGCCATGGCGGTATGTGCTGCATCACTACTGCCTCCTCCCAGACCTGCTCCGAAAGGAATGTGCTTGCTCAGCCGTATATGCACGGGTTGGATTTGTACGAATTGTGTGGCCATTAGCCGATAGCATTTGACAATGAGGTTGTCTTCTGCTGCACAATCAATCGCTATACCATCTTGCTCAAAATAGAAAGTGTCGCTGGGGATTATTTCCAAATCATCGTGCAGACCATAAACAGGATAGAAGATGGTTTCCAAATCATGGTAACCATCTTCGCGCCTGCGCACTACATGCAGTCCAATATTGATTTTGCAATTAGGGTGTACGAGCATACGGTGATACCGTGAATTATTCCATTTGAGCCATCAATTCACGTTGGTCCACGCGTGTGTTCTTAAATACGTTTTTGCCCCACGCAATGATATCCGCATTCAATTCAACCGTTTTTAGACGGGAACAGTCCATAAAAGCCTCGTCACCTAAGGCCTCGATAGGACTTTCTATTGTGATTTGTTCTAGTGCCTTGCATTCCATGAATGCGCGTGCTGGGATGGCTTCTAGTTTGTTGTTGAATTCTACCTTACGTACATTCAAACAATGGCGGAAAGCATCTTCGCCCAAGGTCTCTAATTGCTCAGGGAATTTGATTTCAAGTAGCATTTTACAATCGCGGAAAGCTCCTGTCTCAATTGCATGAATCTGATCTACCAAATCAATATGCTCTAGATGTTGGCAGTTGGCAAAGGCATGCTGTCCAATGCGGAAAGTGGTAGAAGGAACATTGATCTTTTCCAGCATTAAGCAGTTCATAAAAGCTTCGTCGCTGATGGCATAAAGTCCTTCTGGCAAGGATACTTGGTATAACTGACGGCAGTCTTGGAACGTGCCTTTGCGGATTTCGTTGATGTACATAGGTAATGCCAAGGTTTCTATCTTAGCGCATCCTGCATAAGCCTGGTCGCCTATATAACGTAAAGTCTCGGGAAATTTGACTTGCTCCAAATTGGTACATCCAGCAAAAGCTCCTGCATAGATGGCTTCCACTTTGCTGGGCAAATCAATCGTTTTGATGCTGTGACAACCAAAGAAACTGCCCGTTGGAATAGCTGTGATCTTGTCATTTAGATTTTGCTCTGTCAGGCTAGCGCATCCATAGAAGCATCGTGCACCAATTTCGGTAACTGTATTTGGCAATGTGGCACTTTTCAGTTTGCCACACTCGGCAAATGCCAGTGCACCAATCTTGGTAACACTTTGTGGTATAATAACCTCTTGCAAAGCTTGGCATTGATAGAAAGTGCCGTCTGCTATCTCGGGTATGCCTGCAGGTATGGTGAGTTTAGCAATGGTTTTGTTGCCCATAAAAGCTCCTGCTGCAATGAGGCGTACGGGTACTTTGCTCTTGAAGTCATATTTGGCAGGACCATCTTTTTTCATTGCAATGAGACATCCGTCAACAATGAGCGCACCTTTGCGCCATTTTTTGTCATTTTGATAGATGCCACTGCCTGTCATTACGTCTTGTCCAATCCATTTAACGGAAGGAGAAATGGTGAGTTTAGATAGGTTTTTACAACCAGAGAAAGTGTAGTGGTCTATCTTGGTGATATGACTAGGTATTTCCACACGTGCAACGGCTTTGTTTCCCTCGAAAGCACCACAAGCGATCAAACGTACATTAGTAGGAATGATATATTTGGATTTGATGCTTTTGTTGGTGGCTATCAATACACTATCGATTATCAATGCACCATCGTGCCACATCTCTTTGTTTGCCATTAGTGCTGTGCCGTCAAATGCAGAGCGATACACGCGCGTGATGGAAGAAGGAATAACTACGGCACTCAAATGCTTGGCTCCTTTGAAAGCTTTGTCTCCAATCTCGGTAACAAGATAAGTCTCTTGTCCAACAGGAATGGATTCTGGAATAGATATTTCTCCAGAAATAGTGGGGTTGAGTGCCACTTCGGCTGTTTTGTGAATAGGGTCGAGATTGAATTTCAAGTCGTTGTAAAATGCGGTTTCTTGAGCCATTAAAGTGCTGGCCACAAATAGAAAAAGGAGAGAGATTTTTTTCATATTATTATTGATTTTTTATTAGGTTCTTCCAAATCAGCTGCAAAGATACAACTTTTTATCAAAATTTGCAAATTTATTTGCATAAATCAAAAAAAAAGTGTACTTTTGTACCAAATTTGCAAATAATTTACTAAACGATGAAACATTCTGTACATTTTTTTGTGGCTTCGGCTGTTTTAGGTGCCATGTTGCTTTGTGCGGACACTTTGTCTGCATGTACCAATTTTTTAGTAGGTAAACAAGCTTCAGTAGATGGTAGTGTAATGATTACCTATGCGATGGATAGCTATTCCCAGTATGGCTATTTGGATTTTAGTCCAGCTGCCGACCATCCACAAGGTAGTATGCGAGCTATCGTTGATGGAGATACAGGCAAACCTCTAGGCGAGATACCGCAAGTGGCGCACACCTACTCGGTAGTAGGCTACACCAACGAACACCAAGTGGCTGTGACGGAAACAACTTGGGGAGGAAGAGAAGCATGTTGGGATACTGTGGGCATAGACTATGTTAGTTTGATGCAGATTGCGCTGGAGCGCAGCCGTACCGCTCGTGAAGCCTTAGATATGATGGTAGCCCTGGTGGCTCAATATGGCTATGCTAGCGAGGGAGAGAGTTTTTCCATAGCCGACACTACCGAAGTTTGGCTTATGGAGATGACTGGTAAAGGAGGTAAAGAGAAAGGCGCTGTGTGGGTAGCTACTCGCATCCCAGATGATTGTATTTCTGCACATGCCAACCAAGCCCGTACGCAACAATTGCCGCTAAAAGGAAGCAAATATGATAAGAAAAAAGGTTATTGTATTAGCAAAGATGGCACTGTGTTGTGGTCGAAAGATGTGATTTCGTTTGCACGAAAAAATGGCTTTTTTGCAGGCGAAGATGCTGATTTTAGTTTTGCACAAGTGTACAACCCATACGAGTTTTCTGGACTGTATGTATGCGAAGCACGTGTATGGTCTTTCTTCCGCAAATTCAACGCTGATATAGAGCGCTATTTTGACTACGCTTCTGGCAAAACATTCTTTGCTACGAATGGTAAGGATGCAGGAGAACCAATGCCTTTATATATCCGTCCCAACCACAAAGTCAGCGCGCAAGAGTTGAAGGAGTGCATGCGTGATCAATATGAAGGTACGCCCTTGGACATTACGCAGGGGCCTGTAGCTGGGCCATGGCATAGTAAACTGCGTTATGGCGGATTGACATTTCAATTGGATAGCGTGCCCTATTGGTACGAACGCCCCACTGCTACACAACAAACGGGTAGTTCCTATGTGGCCCAATTGCGTCAAGGCAAAGAGGGTATCCTATGGTTTGGTGTAGATGATGCTGCCACTAGTTTGTATGTGCCTATCTACTGCCGTGTGAATGCCATCCCAGAATGTTATCGCTTAGGCAATGGTGATTTATATACTTATTCTCCCACGGCTGCTTGGTGGACGTTTAATATTGTGGCCAATTGGGTTTATACTAAATATGATCGCATGATAGTGGACTTGAAACGTGTGCGCAGCGTTTGGGAAGATAAATTCAATAGTCAAGTAGCTGTGGTTGATGCACAAGTGGCCCAAATGGACGATGCTGCTTGCCGTGATTTTCTGACCCGCTATTCCGTAGCACAGGCAGAAGAAAGCCACCAAGCATGGAAAGAATTGCAAATATATCTATTTACCAAATATCTGGATGGTGTGGAGCGCAAAGAGGAAAATGGTGCTTTCAAACGCAATCAGTGGGGCAATCCAGACGGTCCTAATCGTCATGCTTATCCAGAAACTTATTTACGTCATATATCTAGTGTAGTAGCTCATGAATAAAATTATTTTTGATCTGTTTGATCAGATTTGTCAGATTCCTCGCACCTCTTGTCACGAAGAAAAGATTAGTCAATGGCTAGTGGATTTCGCCATAGCTCATCATATAGCATATGAACGCGACAACGCTTTGAATGTTATCATGCGTGTGCCCGCCACACCTGGGTCAGAAGCAAAACCTGGTGTGATTTTGCAAACCCACATGGACATGGTTGGGGAAAAAGATGGAGATGTGTCACACAATTTTTTAACGGATCCTATTCAAACCTATATAGAAGGCGATTTTGTGCGTGCTAAGGGCACTACATTAGGCGGAGATGATGGCATAGGTATGGCTATGGCATTGGCTGTGTTGATTGATCCTGAATTGCCCCATCCAGCCATAGAGGCACTCTTTACAGTGGATGAAGAATCGGGTATGACCGGCGCGAATGCTTTGCAAGAGGGTAAATTGAGTGGTCACTATATGTTGAATCTGGATAGCGAGGACGATGGGCAAATCTTTATTGGTTGTTCGGGGGATGTAGATACTGAAGCGCGTATGCATTATCAGTCAGTTACACCAGAGCAAATGGGCATCCAACCGACCGAGTGGTTTGCTTTTCATGTTGCAGTAAAAGGTTTGTTAGGTGGCCATTCTGGAGCGGACATTCATTTGCATTTAGCCAATGCGAACAAGGTAATAGTTAATTTCTTACAATCGGTTGTGCCGTACAATATGCAGTTGGCTATGGTGAACGGTGGCAATCTGCGTAATGCTATTGCCCGTGAGGCAGAGGCTATTTTTGCTGTGCCTGCTAGTGTGAAACATGAAGTGATTGCAGCCTTTAATTGCTATCAATCGCAATTTGAACAGGAGTATGCTACCGATGAACCCAATAAATGCCTCACTTTGTCTTCTTGCCCTATGCCAGAATCCTTTATACCTCAACCACAAGCACATGCGATGATTGCGGCTATGGTAGCTTGTCCCCATGGTGTATTAGCAATGAGTCAGGAGATGCCTGGACTAGTAGAGACAAGCACCAATCTAGCATCGATGAAGATGAAAGAAGACTATGTAGAGGTAGTGTGCAGCCATCGTTCTGCCAAATGGGACGAACAACATGCCGCCAAAGATCGTGTGCGGGCGGTGTTGGCAACAGCGTTTGATGATATTCGAGGCAATATGGGTTATCCAGGTTGGAATCCTAATCCCAACTCTCCATTATTAGCAGTCACTCGCCAAGCGTATGTAGATTTGTTTAATGCACAACCCCAAGTACTCGCTATCCATGCTGGATTGGAGTGCGGGTTGTTCCTGACGAAATATCCTGATTTGGATATGGTGTCAATAGGCCCGCAAATATATGGTGCACACACACCTCAAGAGCGGTTGAGCATATCCTCTACCGACCGTTGCTATCAATGGGTATGCCGCATTCTACAAATGCTTGCTTAATGCGATATGATAGGCTTGCTTATAGTAGGTGAAGAAATGCCCCCAATCGGCTAGTTTACCTATGCGGGTGGCCTCCTTTCGCACACCAGACTGAGCCGTTTGGGTCATATGCAGGAAGGTTTGTATAGTGCGGATAATTTCTTGCACAACTTGGCTATAATTGCTATCGGTACGTTGGATAACAGTAACAGAAGCTATGGATTTGTCCGTGGCTTCTTTTTTCTCTACCAATGCGTTATACCAACTGCCAAATCCGCTAAGCGATGTAGTAATAGTCGGAATGCCCATTGCTACACTCTCAAGTGGAGTATAACCCCATGGCTCGTAGTAACTAGGGAAAATAGTTAGGTCCATGCCAATGAGTACATCATAGTAACTCACACGGAATAAGGGGTGTCGACCGTCTAAATAATAGGGTAGGAAGATAATACTGGTCTTACCAATTCGAACGATGGGCTGCTCTAAATAAGGTACCAACACAAAGGCCACTACATGGCGTTGCTCGTGATTCGTTAAACGTGCAGCGGCTAGTCCACGGATACTATCCATATATACGTCGATACCTTTGTTTTTCCACTCTTGCCTGCCAGAGATACATATATAGCATGCGTCCTCCTCTATCTGCTCGCGGAGATACTTCTCTGCCCATTGGTGTAGGATGCGTCTGGCTTGCTCTCGTTTGGCAGTATATGCACTAGCTTTGGGTACAAAACTTTGTTCAAACCCATTGGGCGTAACAATATCCACAGGTTTGTCAAGTAGTTGCTTACATTCTTTGGCTGTGATCTCGCTCACTGTGGTGAAACAATCTGCTATTCGTGCAACTTGTTTTTCTGCGGAGTGTTTGCTAACCATGCCCAATTCATCGGCCATTTGGTCACCATGATAGGCTTCGAAATAGTCATATAAAGGTTTCCCATTTCCTGCTATGCTGCGACCTATACCAGTGGCGTGGGTAGTGAATAAAGTGCGAATCTTGGGGCAAAACCCTTTTATGTAAAAGAGCATAAATGCTGTCTGCCATTCGTTGGCATGTGCCACTATCCGAGGAGATTTTTTCCCGATGGATGGTAGGTGTTTGGCCACCTCCTCTACTACCTGACCTGCAGCATAACCAAATAGTGCGCTATCATCATAGTCGCCATAGGCAGCATGACTTTTTACTCCAAATTGGTTCCAAGCCCAACCATATATGTCATTTTTCTTTTCCCATAGATGGTCCCAGTGAATCAGTATAGCGATTGGCTCGCCAGGCACTTGCCATCTGCCAATGCGTGCCTTGGGTTGCAAATCTGTCTCTTTTAGATTCAATAAATCCCATAACTTATCATCTTGCTGAAAAAATAAATTAGAATGTGCTTGCCAATCTGGACCAATGAAAATAACACGATCTTTCCACTGCTTTTGCATAGATGCAGCGCGTGTAGAGAGCACGGCGTAGATGCCGCCCACTTTGTTGCAAACTTCCCAACTGGATTCAAATATATAGTCTGGTTGTAACATGTCAATGTAAATTAGAATTGATGGATATACGTGAAATAGAGGAGTAGGTGTTGACCTGTATAGGTTCAAATAACTCTGAATTGGCACTGGTGGACATGAGTGAATGCATATACAATCCTGTGCTGGTAGCCCAATATACGCGATTGCCAGCGCCATCTACCTTAATAGCTTGCACTGGGGTGGAAATCAGTTGCCGTTGATGCTCTCCAGTAATATTACATACCCACAATCCATTGCCATAGGCGTAGATCTTTGCTAATAACCTATCTACTTGAAAACCTTTGATCTCTTGCCCCAACAAGTTGCCTACGCTGGTGAGTGTATAGCATCGGTCTCCGTATTGGTACACACTATCTTGCTCGTTGTTTAATAGGGCTATGTTCTCGGTCGATTGAGTAACAGCAGCTTGGCTAAATCGGGCGATTTGCCAAATGGTGTACATATATTGTTCCATAGCCTTTTCATCGGCATAAAACAATACGGATGGTGCGTCTCTATGTTGTAAATTTACAGGATAAGTTAAATCATATTGTTGGTCCTCTATTTGCAATTGTAGTTCTACTTTACTAGTCTGACTGCTTTGCGTAAAATAGCACACTATTGCCGATGAATCCAAACTTTTTCCTGCTAGTACTACTGCGTCTTCTGGCATGTTCCAGACATAACGTGTGGTCTTGTGCCACGGATTGTATATTTTGGCATAGAACTTAATAGGCGTAAAATCGTGTATTGTATCTACGTTTGCAGCCAGTGTGGGAATAGTATCCAATATGGTGATGTGTTGGGTACTGGTGCGTTTCTCTACTTTGTTGCGTACGATAGATAGCGTTACAGTGTACGTGCCTGGTTTGCGATAGATATGTGTGGGACTGGTGGCAGTGGATGTACTATTGTCACCAAACGTCCAATAGTAGTCATCCGCCCCTGTGCTGCGATTGGAAAAAGTAACTATTTCTCCAGCTCTTGCTTCATTGGGTGAGTACGTGAAATCACAAGTTAGTTTAGTGCATCCTGTCAGACTTACTAGACCTATTAAACTAATTACACAATGTTTCCAAAATCTGTATTTGTTCTTCATATGCTAAATCGGCATTCAGCCAGTTGATATCTTTATCTTTTCGTAGCCATGTCATTTGTCGTTTGGCGTAGTGACGGCTATTTTGTTTGATTAGTTGTATTGCTTCTTCTCGAGTGCTCTCTCCTCTGAAATAGGCAAATAGTTCTTTGTACCCCACGGTGTTAAGGCTATTGGGAATAGGCTCTTGCCACACGTTTCGGGCTTCGGTTTCTAGTCCATCTGCTATCATTTGTTCTACACGAGCATTGATGCGTTCATACAATTGTTCTCGCTCGCGAAAAAGAGCTATTTTTACGATGGACAGTGGTCTTTTTGACGATTGCTGTTTGCGGAATGTGGAGTAGGGCCTCCCCGCTGTCAAACTTACTTCTATACAATGCATCAAACGTTGCGGATTGTGTTGGTCCACAATAGCCCAATATGCAGGATCTAATTTCTTTACTTGTTCTTGTAAATAGGGCAATCCTTCTGTTTGAAACCGAGTTTGCACCTGCTTGCGTATTGCAGTATCCACATTGGGTATGTCGTCTAGACCATGACACACGGCATCGATATAGAGCATGCTCCCCCCACTCAAGATGGCCACCACATGGTTGGTCTGCGGTTGCTGCGCCAGGGTGTTCACTAGCTGCCAACAATCTCGCTCAAAAGTGCCAGCATTATAGTCTTCCGCAATCGATTTTGTTCCCACAAAATAATGGGTGGCACGCGCCTGCTCCGCCGAGGTGGGCGCTGCGGTTCCAATGGGTATCTCACGATAGATTTGTCGGCTATCTGCATTTAAAATAGGACACCCCCATCGCTCCGCCAGTTTTAAGGTCAATTCGGTTTTTCCAACCCCTGTTGGACCTGTTATTACAACCAATTTAGAACATGGATCCATCATCAAAACTTAAGTCTTGAAAACCTTCCATGTCGATTTCTCCATCATCATATTGGCTGTCGCCATAAAAGTCCTCATCGCTCTCCCAATCTGCTTTTCCATCCTTACCCACTATGCCTTGCAGGCCATCATCTTGCTGCAATTGAGAGGGGGCTGTACCCCGTTTTTCGGTGAGTTTAATTCCTTCAACCTGTCCAGCAGCAATCTCACGCAGAGATCCAAAGAAATAACGCTCGAACATAGGGTCGAAAATGTAAATCATACGCTGTCCTTGTTCCTCCAACAACTCGCTCAAACGAGTGTTTTCCATCACCATGTTGTCGTATTCAAAGTTGCCATCCATTTCTACCAATGTCACTTCCTGCTCTTTTTCCCAATGGTCGTTGCACATAAAAAACGAGGTCATTTGGTCGTCGGGATATTTCACGGCTGCTAAAATAGCGTTATGCAAATCTAGAAATGTTGACTCAGGATCAGCATCAAAACATAGGCGAAAATTGTCGCCTTCTTCGCAAGAAAAAGTTAGTTTATAAATCATATTGCATAAATTTTGGCGCAAAGTTACTACTTTTTTTGGAAATATCAAAATTTTGTTGTAATTTTGTAGCCGAATTATTTACATTTGCCTTATTAGGCAACAAAATTTTACTAGAATGGAACATCTTATTCTTATTGCAGAAGAGGGAGAACGCAGTTTAATCAGCAAGTATTTACCGAACACAGATTGGCCTGTATTGGTAACTGGTGTAGGTGGTGTCAACATTGTTCGCGCCCTAAGGGACGTGCCACGTGACACGCATGTGCTCAACATTGGTTATGCGGGTTCGGCTAATTTTGAAATCGGCACCTTGGTTGAGGTGACTCAGGTCTATACCAACCACCCTAATTGTCGCTTTGCTGAGCCTGAATTGAAGCTTGATCCTATTGCGGATGGTTTGTTCCCTATTGCGGATAGACAGGCTATTTGCTATACCAATTCTGATTTCGTTCTCCAATCAGATTACAAAGATTGTGTGTTTGATATGGAGTTGGCATATATTGCAGCGATGGGATTTGCAAAAACCAGTGCGCTCAAATTGGTGAGTGACAATCTGAGTTTGCATGCTTATCATGAACTAACTAATGGCGTAGAATAATCAAACGTTTGCTTGTCATAATAGGGGTATTGCTTCTGTGCGTATTGACTACCATAGGCGCTTTCGTTTTGGCTTTGCGTTCCGCGCAAGTTCAAACGGCTGCTGTGGCGATACTAACCGACGAGTTGTCGCGGGCTTTTGGCGTAGATGCCCATATCGATAGGGTAGAGATTGACCCTCCGTTGGCTATGCATCTGCAAGGGGTGTTCTTGTCTGATCAGCATGGAGATACATTGCTTGCTGTTCCTCAAATCAAAGTGCGGTTCAATCCTTTTACTTTGGAGCAACAACGGTTGTGTTTCCCATTGGTGCAACTCACGCAACCTACGATTCATATCGTGCAGGATAGCGCGACTACCAACTTTGATTTCTTGCTGCATGCCTTCCCTTCCAAACCGAATAAGCAACCGTTCTCATATAGTGTTGAATGCCGCAAGATAGAGTTGATTGGAGCACGAGTGCATTATCAGCATATTCCGTCGTCTACCGATTTGGTGGTGTCGGATATTCATACCGATTTAGGTGTGCTCTATGCAGGCAAAGATTCATTGGAGGCCTCGCTTAGAGCGTTGCATATCAAAGCGCAGTTACTGCCAATAGACGGCTATGTGTCGGCCGACTTGCAAGGCGACCTTGATACACTCCATGCCAACTGTATGCAGGTGGTTTATCAGGGGCAGCAGATCTTTTTGGGTGATGCTACGTTGAGTCACCTGCTCCAGCGTGATTCGTTGTCGGCCCATTTGGCCTGTACGGACTTGTGGGTAAACGCTCCTTTGCTAACGAGTCTGATTAGTGACATCACCCATCGTCCTGTTCAGTTGCCAAATGTAGTGACGCAGTTGGGTAATGTGCATTACAAAGGATGTATAGATGGCCAATTAGACGACTTGCTTTTGCACGGAGCTTTCCTTACTCGAGTGGGTACGGTATCTACCGATGTACATTTGCTTAATAAGCATCTTCTTACGGGTTCGGTTCGTACTACCAATCTCGCGTTGGGTAGGTTGTTGCGCCAACCTAATATAGGTCGTTTGTCGGCTTCCTTGTCGGTGCGAGATTGTGATATTCAGTCGTTGCCCACTATGCAATGCTCTGCATCCGTTTCTGCCTTAGAATTGAAAGGATATACCTATTCCAATATGCATCTGCAGGCGGCTATTCATTCAGATGGATACGATGTTCATCTATCCGTAGATGACCCCAACCTCCAACTTTTGCTCGGTGCTCATACTACCCAATTGCAGTCGGCACCGTCACTAGAAGTTGATATTGCTGCGCCTAAGATTGATTTGGCTCAATTACATCTTACCGATTCTGCTTCGGGGCATGCGCTTTCGTTTAATTCGACCATTAGGTTGCATGTTGACACAACCATACGCAATCTGATTGATGGCACGGTGGGTACCATTCGCTTCGACTCTATTGTGGTGAAGGGATTGAATCATCAGATGCAAGTGCCTAATATGGATATTGTGGTTCAGGCAGACAACGATGCTAGGCACATGCAGATTACGTCACCTGTCTTAACAGCTCAGATAGATGGCCATTTCCTGTGGTCCACTATCCCTGCCACTATCCAGACTTTAATTCATCGCAATATTCCTTCTTTGGTTGATGCTCCCGCCAATCACGATTATACCAACGATATGGACTTTTCCGTTCAATTGTTGCGTATGAATGATATCATGCGTGTGGTGACACGCAAGGATATATCGTTCCCATGTGTGCCCACACTTACAGGCTTTGTGCATGAGTCCGATTCGTTGTTTGCTATTCGCTTGACTTCGGATAAGGTGGTGCAAGACAATACCGAATACCAATCTATGGTTCTTGCGCTTGACAATCATAATCCATTGCGTCAGACTACGGGTAGTTATTATATCCAACAACATATTATCGAACAGGATTCTACACGACTGCGCATAGACGATTTGATGGCATCTGTTCGGCTGATGGCGCATAATGACTCTATCACTACTGCTATCGAATTTGGCCCGTTAGATATGGCGGATACGGTGCCCGATTTGTTGGTACATACTACGTTCTCGCAAGTTCGTGGGGCGCCCTTTATCGATGTGCATTTCGCACCATCTGATTTTCGACTGGGTCGTGCCCAATGGCATATAGATGATGCGCATCTCAATTATCTTGCAGCGGATACGATGCTCATGATTCATCAACTGCATGTCTATACCCCTAGCCAAATGTTGTGGATAGATGGTAAGATGTCTCCGCACCTTAGCGATTCTCTCAATATCCAACTGCAAGACGTGGATTTGGGTTATTTGTTATCGGCTACTAAAGTGCTTGATGCTATTGATTTCAGTGGTAATATCACGGGCTTGGCAACCCTGTATGGTGCTTTTTCTACTCCTCAATTTGAGGCCAATCTTACTATGCAAGATGCTGCTGTCAATCATGTGCCGTTAGGATGTGTCACCGCCAAAGCGGAACTTGATCGAGATAATGGACAGGTGCTGATTTCTGGAGCAGCGGTTAAGGATAGTGTTCGTTTGGCTGATGTTACGGGACGTGTGATCACTACTACCAAACCTGCTGCATGGGAGATATACATTGATGCCAATGGAGTGCCCCTGAATTTTATTGACTTTTGGACCAAGGATATCGTGGAGCAAGTAGAGGGACAGGCTTATGGACGTGTACATATATTTGGGCACAATCGCCGCACGTGGGTCACCACGCGTGCCTATGCCAAAGATGCCGCTCTTACGATTCCTGCTACGGGTTGCCGTTACTATTTCTCCGATTCGGTGGTGCTGGATACCACTTATATATCTTTCCCTGCTATTCATGTACGCGATGCTGAGGGACACCAAGGCTTATTGTCGGGTAGAATTAACCATACTTGTTTCTCGCATTTTAATTTCAAGTTAGATGCAAAATGCAATAAACTCTTGGGGTTGAATCTTCCCGCCTCTTCGGGTAATATGTATTATGGTCGGGCTTATGCTACGGGGGATGTGTCTCTTCAAGGCAACGAATGGCTTACTCGTGTGGATGTGAATGCGACTACGGCAGAGAATACCGATTTCTACCTCAGTCTGGCCACGGCTTCCAATGCCTCATCGTCTGAGTTTATTACTTTCCGTCAACCTGCAGGCGAAGGAGAGGATACTGTGGTTTCTCAGGCGCTTTATCGTCCTCAATCTCGTTTCCTGCTCAATCTGGCTATTGAGGCTACGCCAATGGCGAAGATCCATTTGGTGCTTAACGAGCATAATGGCGACGGCATAGTGGGCCGAGGTGAGGGTAATGTACGGCTTAGTATGGATGCTACTACGGGTGATGTACAAATGTTAGGCACGTATTCGTTGTTGAATGGTACGTTCTCTTATACGGTAGGCAATCTTATCCACCGCGATTTTACTATTGCCGAAGGTTCTACGGTCACATGGTCGGGCGATGCCACCAATCCACAATTGGATATTACAGCCAAATATCGTTGCACGGCCTCTTTGCGCGATTTGTTTGGAACAGAGTCTAAACAGATCACATCGCGTTCGTCTATTCCAGTAGATTGTGTTGTGCATATCACAGGCGAGATGAACAACATGATACTCAAATTTGGCATTGAATATCCACAGTCTGACGAGAGTGTGGCTGCTCAAATCAATGCGGTGATCAATACCGAGGCCATGCTGATGCGTCAAGTGGTCTATCTGCTTATATTCAATCGTTTCTACACACCCGACTATATGCGTGCTTCCAATCCGTCTGCGGGTATAAACGATGCTTATTCGTTGTTGTCTTCTACCGTTACTGGCCAAATCAATTCGTGGCTAAGCAAACTGACTTCGATGGTCAATGTGGGCTTCAATATGCGTGCGGATATGAACGCTGGTCGTCAGTCGGTAGAGACCGAGGCCAATATTCAAATCCAACCTATCGATCGTTTGACCATCAATGGTAACCTGGGGTATCGCTACAACGATCTATCCAATCAGCCTATTTTTGGTGATGCAGATATAGAGTATGAACTGACGGCTGATGGTAAACTCCGTGCCAAAGTCTTCACTCACTCGGTGGATAAATATTCGTTGCATCAAACGGGTATGCAAGAGGGTATAGGTTTTGTCTTCCGTCACGATTTCAATCCAGGTGACGCCAAAAAACGACGTGAAGCAAAAAGAAACAAAGAAAATTAAATAGATATGTCTTGTTTACAAGTATTGTTGGCTGTTATTTTTCCACCTTTGGCTGTTATCGACCGTGGGTGCGGTAGTGTTATTATTGTGTTGCTGCTTACCTGCCTGGGTTGGATACCAGGTGTGATAGCTGCGCTTATTATACTGAATAAAAACGAATAAATCTAGTTACTATGATGGATATCAACTTTGAGGCACAACGATGCCTGCTATGTGTTCAAGCTCCTTGTAATGCTGCCTGTCCAAAAGATCTACATCCTGCTCGTGGTCTGCGTGCGTTGCGTTTTGACAATACAGAGAATGCAGGTCGATGGCTCACTTCGGCTTGTGCTGATTGTGACGCTCCTTGTGAAAAGGCGTGTGTGCATACCGATTTTCCGATACGAATCAAGGAACTAGCCCAACAAGTGACTACCAACCATGAGCAACATCCTTTGGATGAAGTTTCTCAATTGCCATCATTGGAGATTGATTTTTGTGGGGTGCATTGCGAAAACCCGTTTTTCTTGGCATCCTCAGCCGTGTGCACCAACTACGATATGGTGGCACGTGCTTTTGACTGGGGCTGGGGTGGTGTAGTCTTCAAAACAATTGGCACTCAGGCTATGAAGGAGGTTAGTCCACGTTTTGACGAGTCGGATCATTGGAGTGGATTTAGAAATATGGAACAGATATCCGAAAATACTCCCGAGGAGAATTTTGCCATCTTAAAACGCCTTAAACAAAACTATCCCTCCAAAGTCATTGTGGCTAGCATTATGGGGCAGACCGAAGAGGAGTGGATGTTGCTTGCTCAACAAGCCGAGCAGGCGGGGGCCGATATGATAGAACTCAATTTTTCTTGTCCTCAGATGCGTTTGGCCAATATGGGTTCTGATGTGGGGCAGAATCCCGAATTGGTGGCATTCTATACGGGCTATGTTAAACATGTGGTACATATCCCCGTCTTAGCCAAGATGACGCCTAATATCACCCATATTTCTCAACCTGCTTTGGCTGCTTATTTTGCCAATGCGGATGGTATAGCAGCTATCAATACGATAAAATCTGTTACCATGTCCCACCAGTCTATGGTCAATGGCAAGCGCACCGTGTCGGGTTATTCGGGGCGTGCTGTTAAACCGATTTCCTTGCGGCATATTGTGGAGCTGGTTACCAATCCAATGCTTCAAAAAGCGCAGCATACGATGGAGTATTCAGGCATTGGAGGCATCGAGACATGGCGTGATGCACTTGACTATATCCAATTGGGATGTGCCAATGTGCAGGTTTGTACGGCTGTGATGCAGTATGGCTATCGTTTGATTGAGGATTTGACACTGGGTTTACAAACTTATATGCACGAGCATCATATTGCGCATGTGCGCGATTTGGTGGGAAGTGAGATCTCTACCTTTGTACATCCGTCTGACCTAGATCGCACCACCATGGTCTTTCCTAAGTTTGACCATAATCAATGTGTGGGCTGTGGCCGCTGCTATGTGGCTTGTCAGGATGCTGGACACCAGGCTATTGTTTTTGGCGAAAATCGCCAACCTAAGTTGATTGGTACGAAGTGCGTTGGTTGTCATCTTTGTCGTTTGGTTTGCCCTCAGCATGCCATTGACCTGGCCCAACGTATGCCCAAGAAATCTTGCGATAAGATATAATACGCAACTAAATATTATTTAACCATTCAAATTTTAAGTGTATGAAGAAACTATTTTTTGCCTTTATGGCCATCGCAACTATCACATTAGTTGGCTGCCATGAAAAGGAAACCATGATTGCGGGCACAGTGCACTACCAGCACAATGCTGACCAATCTGTAAAATGTATTTATGGACATGCACAGTATGCTGTACAGTTTATGGCAGACCTAGGCTCCGCGTTGGCTAAGTATGATGGTGCAGTCAATCCAAACGAACAACAAATGGCTGCCGACATACAAGTTGTAGTCAACTGGTATGACAAACGTTATTTGCTTGGCGATTTTGAACTTACCAGAACACTTGGCAACCAAACTACCACGTTGGCCACTTATAGCCTGCAAACCCAACCTGCTTTTTATGTGTATGACTACACCAAGGTGGGAGGATCGGCTGCGGCCAGTTTACAAGAGGCTGTCATAGAAGCGGTTGCTGAACTGGACGAGAAGGATGCACAAGGTTTATTAACCGAAGAGATGGTGAAGAACGCGATGCAAACGGTATATGATGCCTACAAGGATGCCACTTTGACAGGTGATTTGGTCATCAGCTATTACGACGGCAACAATACCAATGAAATAGCCAAATATACCTTTGTACCCAAGCCAGCCTATCGTGTGCGAGGCTTCGATGATAGTCACGTTATGTTGGTTAAAGGCTATCCGTTTACCAATCCTTTCCGTTCGCCTGTAATAAAAGCTACCGATGACACGAGAGCACAATTCGTGATGGATAGTGTGTGGAATGTGGTGAATAAGACTTATTACTATTCGATAAAAGATAGCACGTTCTCTTTGCAAAAGAGCACCGATGCCAGAGTGACCTATTCCATCATGAAAACCTATACGATTGAGCGTGCTGACTATATCATTGGTTTGGATAGCGCCAACCTGCGCTCTGTGGAATATTCCACCGTTGCAGGGCACATGTATGAGATTATGTGCGACTCGATGAAGAATCTTGCTGCAGAGGGTTTGGTCTATGACAAAGCCAACGTGGCTCGTATTGAGACGTCTATACGAAGTGTGGCAAAGTCGTATAAACAATCAGGTTTCTATCCCGATTTGGAAGGTACCGTTACCTTATTTGGTTTATTTAAGGACAATCGACAAGAGACATTGGTTACGATAGATATGAACCAACTATAAGCGATTAGGTCCATCGCATACAAAAAGAGCAGCCATCAAGCTGCTCTTTTTTGCGGTGCGGACGAGACTCGAACTCGCGACCTACGGCGTGACAGGCCGGTATTCTAACCAACTGAACTACCGCACCAGGTTGTTCTACTTCCTTACGAAAGCGGGTGCAAAGGTACTGCTTTTTTTTGAATTGACAAAATTTTTGGCGAAAAAAATGCAAAAAAAATGCATTTTCTGCCTAAAAGCATCCTGTAAATCGCTTACCTACCTCACTTTTTGTGCTGCAGATGCTTGTAATTATGCATTGTGTCGCGCCCTATATTATATAAGGTGTTGGCCAACCAGAGCGGTTCTCTTACTACCAAATGGCTGCCATAAGTCAGCAATTCTTGCCGAAAATCAAATGTAGCAGCCAGGTAATACTCAAACACTGCATAGTCTGCATTGCTCTCTATTTCCCGTTGCGAGGGATGCAAGGGTAAGGAACGCAGATAGTCGGCATCGCGTGCTGCCACCTGTATCACTATCTTCTCGGGTTTTTCCTCGCCCGTCCACACGCCGTAGAAATGCTTGAAATAAGCTTTGCCATCAAAATCGCTAGGAATCTGATAGGGTATATCGCTTATTGTCATGCTTTGTATGCGGTCTAGCGCGTACACGCGTATAGTATTAGGGTGATCGCTGCTGCATCCTACCATATACCAGCGTTGTTTAAAGGCTTTCACACAATAGGGCTGCATCGTAAAAGAATGGGGTTGATCGTCGCCAAATTTCTTGTAGGTGACATGCAACGCATGTTGCAAACGCATCGCCTCTAGGATAGGAGTTAAGAATAGTGCATCCGATGGCATTGTTTCCAATAAGATTCGCTCGCGCATCTGCCCCGATTGGTTGATTAGATTGGTTACCGCAAAGGTATGCAACAACCATTGCATTGTTTTGTTGACGGCCAGTTCTTGTCTATTCTCAATAAAATAGGTGTTGGTGGGTTTGTCGCAGGCTATCACAATGTGAAACAAGTCCTCAATGCCATTTTTCCAACGATGAAACGTGCGCTCGGGTATGCTGGAACTTTGTTCTTCGTTTAGGCTTGACATTGCCCATCGGTGGTTGATGTCTTCGCGGGTGATTCGCCCTGCGGAATAGATAAGGTCGGTGAGCCAAATGTACCGATTAAATAATTTTGCGTTTGCAGCCATATAATATTGATTTTTAGCGCAAAGATATAAAATAATTTGCATATATCAAAAAAAAAATGTATCTTTGCACCCGCTTTTGATCATTATGGAAGAAAATTCACAAAATAAGGGCTATTGGAACATCAAGATTTTGCCAAAAGACAACCTTCTGACTTTGGATTGGAAGGAGATTTGGCGCTATCGTGATATGTATTGGTTGTTTGTGATGCGTTCTTTCCGCACAGCCTACAAGCAAACCATCTTGGGCCCATTGTGGTTTTTGATCACTCCCGTGCTGTCGGTTATCGTCTATGTGGCTGTGTTTGGCGGTGTGGCTAAGATTCCTACCGATGGTGTGCCTGCTGTGTTGTTCTATCTGTTGGGTATATCGGTGTGGGGTTATTTTGCTTCATGTCTTACAAGCACGGGCAACTCGTTTGTGAGCAATGCCGATATATTTGGCAAGGTCTATTTCCCACGTATCATCATGCCGTTGGTGGCCGTCACAGTCAATGTGCTGAGTTTTTTGATTCAGTTGGCTATTTTCTTTGCCTTTTATATCTATTATGTTTATACGGGCACGCAAGGTGAGGCTACTATCCATTGGCACGTGTTGCTGTTCCCCTTGCTGATGTTTATTTTGGCGATGATGGCGGTAGGCTTTGGCATGATCACGTCATCTATGACTACCAAATACCGTGATTTGCAGATTGCGTTTGCTAAGATTGTGTCGCTTTGGGTTTATATCACGCCTGTGATCTATCCTCTTTCTATGGTGACCAATCCTCATCTGCATTTGGCTATGTCGCTCAACCCTGTTACGCCTCTTATGGAGGCTATTAAGTTCTCTTTGTTGGGAGTGGGACAGTGGTCTTGGTGGTGGTTAGGCTATTCGGTAGTAGCCACTGTGATATTGTTGCTGGTGGGCCTGGCAGCGTTTAATAAAATGCAAAAGTCCTTTATGGATACGGTGTAAAGTTGAATAAGAACGAGAATACATATTGGACCACTATTCTAGCCCCGAAGGAGAATAATCGTGGGTTGGGATTGAAGGATGTTTGGCAAAAACGCTATCTCTTGTGGCTGTTTGTCAAGCGGGATATCACGGTGCAATTCAAACAGACCATCTTTGGTATGGGGTGGTATTTCATCTCGCCTATTTTCTCTACTTTGATTTATATGGTGGTGTTTGGCCGTATTGCCAATATACCTACCGACGATATACCTCAGCCTGTGTTCTATCTGTCTGGTGTGTGCTTGTGGGAATATTTCTCGCTGTGTCTCACTTCGGTCAGCACTACTTTCCAAACCAATTCCAGTTTGTTTGGCAAGGTTTATTTCCCTCGTCTTGTCACACCTATCTCTATGGTGGTGGGTAAACTTTTCCGCTTTGGTTTGCAGTTGAGCACGTTTGTGATTGTGTATATCTATTTTGTGTGCCGTGGTGTGCATTTGTGCCCCAATTGGTATCTGTTGCTCTTCCCGCTTATTGTGCTATGTCTGATGGGCTTGGCAATGGGTTTGGGCTTGATTGTGTCTAGCTTGACTACCAAATACAAGGACTTGGTTAATTTCTTCCCAACCTTTGTTTCGTTGTGGATGTATGCTACGCCTATTGTCTATCCGTTGAGCTATGTTACCAACCCCACCTTGCACCAGGTGATGCTCTACAATCCGTTAACTCCATTGGTTGAGACTTTCAAATACGGCGCTTTTGGCGCAGGTGTGTTCTCTTGGACTAGCCTGGGTTATGCTGTCTTATGTACGATTATACTGCTTGTTATCGGTATTAAACTATTCAACCGCAAGCAGAAATTCTTTATTGATACCATTTAATTTGATCTGTCTATGCAATTAATATTCTTGTCTGGCGGTTCGGGCAAGCGCTTGTGGCCGCTATCT
>JAKSNM010000039.1 GCA_024399785.1 Paludibacteraceae bacterium | reverse complement strand
AAACATTACGATTTTTAAGATTTTTGGGGAGGGTAAGACCTCAACTGCACGTTTCTAACCGTTCGTTCACCGTTCGAAGATCGTTCGTTACGATGTCGTTCACGTAAAACTAGCATTTATTAAGATATTTGAAACATTTAGGCAATGGAGAGCTAAAACGCACTACTTGCTCGGTAGCAGGGTGTATAAACTGCAAGGTTTGGGCATGTAGGCACAGCCGATCAACAGGGCTGGAATCGTTGCCATGACCATATTTTCTATCGCCCACTACAGGATGACCTATCGATGCCATGTGGACACGTATTTGGTTGGTACGACCCGTTTCCAAATGAAGTTCTACGAGCGTATAATCCTCACTTTCTTTGAGGACTTTGTAGTTGGTGATTGCCAACGCACCACCATCGTCGTAGGGCGAGGAATAGGTGACACAATTCTTCTTATCTTCGGTGAGCCATGTGCGAATCTGCCCCTGTTTCTGTTCCAGCTTACCCTCCACAACTGCCACATAAGCCCGCTCACTAACCAACTCACGCCAATAGGTGCGCATATACTGCTGCATCTTGGGCGACTTGGCCCAAACCAACACGCCACTGGTCTCCCTATCCAACCGATGCACCACATAAATACCATTACGTGGGTTCTGCCGACGCACATAGGCTTTCAAAATAGAGAAAACAGTCTGTTGCGTAGAGCCTGAATGGGTCGCCACCGTCAAAATACCACGGTCTTTATTAACCACCAGCAAATGCTCATCTTCGTAGATGAGTTGCACTTTCGGATGTTTCAGTTCATATCGCATGACTGACGAACGATTTTAAGCCAAGCTATCAAACCCGACAGATTGACCAACAACATGACCGCAAACAGCATAACCGAAAACCAATTGCCCACCAAAACGAACAGCACCAAACCCGAAGCACAATAGAGCAACCAGTAGTACCACGTGTCAACCTTCTTGTAAATCATCAAAAAATTAGCCAACAACGAAGAGGCTATCATAATAGCCGACAAGACCGAACCCGCTAGCCAATAGTCCACAGCCACGATAGCAATAGCCACCCCAAGGGCAGATAAAGCATAATGCACAGACAGGAACGAAGGCAAGAAATCGGTAGTAGGTTGTTGCCAATGCAAGATAGACTTAACCAGAAAAGGTATAAACACGGCCAAATAGAGAAAAACCAAATCATATTGGTGTTGCAGGTAACACTGCACCGCCAAAAGAGCCGACATGGCTATACCGAGATAAAAACCCGTATAGTTGTCAGGATTGCGCACCGTGAGCACATAAGCCGAGCCCAACACACTAGCAGGAATACCCACCAGCCAAGCAGGATTGTGCCACTGCAACAACGTGCCTTGCCAAGCAGGAATAAGCCACTCAAGCAGGTATAATAAAACAAACAGTGACCCATAGATCAGTAAACTGACTAGGGTCATTCTGTTTAGTTGTTGCAACAAAGATTTATTCTTTGTGGTCATCATGTTTGCGTTCTGGACGTGGACCGCGACGCTCGGGACGAGGACCTCTGTCACCACGCTCTGGACGAGCAGGACGTTCGGGCTCTACATAGCCTTCAGGTTTCTCTTTAAGCGCACGGGCAGAGAGTTTGAACTTACCTGTTTTTTGATCTACTTCCATCAGTTTGATTTGAATCTTGTCACCCTCTTTGAGGCCTGTTTCTTCCATAGTCTCAAAGCGTTTCCAATCTATCTCGCTAATATGTAGTAGACCCTCTTTACCAGGCATGAACTCTACAAAGCAGCCATAAGGCATAATGCTCTTGACGGTAGATTCATAGGTCTCACCTACTTCGGGCAGTGCCACAATGGCTTTAATCTTAGCCATAGCGGCTGCCATAGCCTCGCCATTGTTGGATGCTATTTCCACCTTGCCACCTTTGTCATCTTCGTCAATCGACACCACAGCACCTGTCTCAGCCTGGATACCTTGTATCACCTTGCCACCAGGGCCAATAACAGCACCAATCAAATCTTTAGGAATATAGAATGTGGTGATGCGTGGAGCATGAGGTTTGAGGTCTGGACGTGGAGCAGGCATAGTCTCCAGAATCTTGTCTAAGATATACATACGTGCCTGATGAGCCTGTGCTAAAGCGTTTTCCAACACTTCGTAGCTAAGACCATCTACTTTGATATCCATTTGGCAAGCGGTAAGACCGTCGCGTGTACCAGTGGTCTTAAAGTCCATATCGCCCAGGTGGTCTTCATCACCCAGGATGTCGGACAGAATCTTATAGTTGAGTTTATCACCTACTAGTTCGGAAATCATACCCATTGCGATACCGCTAACAGGTTTTTTGATAGGCACACCCGCATCCATAAGGGCAAGAGTACCTGCACAAACAGTAGCCATAGAGGAAGAACCGTTGCTCTCAAGTATATCGCTGACAACACGGATGCTATATGGATAATCCTCTGGAATCATGTTTTTAAGGGCACGGCAGGCCAAGTTGCCATGACCTATCTCACGACGTCCTACACCACGAGCCGCTTTGGCTTCTCCCGTAGCAAAAGGAGGAAAATTGTAGTGCAAGAGGAAGCGCTCGGAACCTTGTATTAGGGCCTCATCCACCATTTTCTCGTCACGGGCAGTACCTAGCGTAACCGTAGATAGCGATTGGGTCTCGCCACGAGTGAAGATACTAGATCCGTGAGGGCCAGGCAGGTAACCTACTTCGCACCAGATAGGACGTATATCGGTAGTCTGACGGCCGTCTAGACGTTTGCCCTCATCCAATACTGCGCGACGCATAGCCTCTTTCTCTACATCATGGTAGTAGCGATCAACCATAGCAGCCACCTCGTCCAAGTCTATACCTTGTGCCTCAGCACGGGCTTGCATATAGTCTAACTTATTCTCTTTGAAGTCTTTGCATATCTGGCTAAACATCTCCTCACGGTGGTGTTTATCGGTATCGGCACTGGTAGCCTGAGCATAAGCACGTGCGTACGCAAAGTCGTGAACGGCTTGGCGTAGTTCGTCGTCGTTCACTTCGTGGCAATACTCACGTTTGACCTCTTTGCCATAGGCTTTCATCATCTCGTTGATAGCCAAGCATTGCGGTTTGATAGCCTCGTGCGCAGCGCGGATAGCCTCCAACATAACTGCTTCGGGCACTTCTTTCATTTCGCCCTCTACCATCATGATATTCTCGTAGGTAGCAGCCACCATCAGCTCTAGGTCAGCCTGTTCGCATTGCTCGAAGGTAGGGTTAATAACCATTTGGCCATTCACACGAGCCACACGCACCTCGGACACAGGGCCCTCAAAAGGTATATCTGAGCAAGCCAAAGCAGCACCAGCAGCTAGACCAGCTATGCTTTCGGGCATGTCAACACCATCGGCAGAGTACATCGTCACATTAACAAATGTCTCAGCGTGATAATTAGCAGGGAAAAGAGGACGCAAAGCACGGTCGATAAGACGGGCAATTAGGATTTCGTAGTCAGAAGCCTTGCCTTCGCGACGGGTGAAACCACCTGGGAAACGACCTGCACTTGCAAATTTTTCTTTGTATTCCACGGTCAAAGGCATAAAGTCTGTGCCTGGAACAGCATCTTTGGCGCTACATACAGTAGCCAGAATCATTGTGTTGCCAATAGTAGCCATCACAGCGCCATCGGCTTGTTTGGCTAGTTTGCCAGTTTCGAGTTTGATAACTCGTCCATCAGGCAACGCAATTTCTTTAGTTACAATGTTCATTGAAGTAAAAAAATCATTAATAAATTCTACGTTTGGACGCCGTATTGCATCCGATATTTTTTTCAGACCCTTAAATGTCGGCGCAAAATTACAAAAAAGTTGCGACATACGCAACTTTTTTATAAAAAAAGTGACCCACAAGGGCCACTTTTTATCAGTTAGACAGCATATTAGAGGATTGTAAACTCTACACGACGGTTGTTTTGACGGCCCTCTTCGGTCTCGTTCGTATCAACAGGTTGGCTCTCGCCCTTACCCTCCGTTTCCATACGGCTAGGATCTATACCGCGCTCAACCATAGACTGTTTAACACTCTTGGAACGACCCTCAGACAAGATTTGGTTATCCCTATCTGAGCCGACCCAGTCGGTGTGACCCGTGATGCGGATACGGACTTCAGGATTGTCGTTAAGGAACTCAAACAACTCTTGCAAAGCAGGTTCAGACTGCGGCAGAATCTGCGTCTGGTCGGAAGCGAAGAACAGATTTTCTATCACATAAGTACGTCCTTTCTCAATAGGATCAAGCGTGAGATTCATGTGTATATCCTGCAAGTCTTGCACACCGATATGGTAGATCTGCTGTTGGTAATTTTCTGCCACTACCAAAGCGCTATAATCTTGTCCCATTGGCAATTGATAAGATACCGAGCCTTTGGTCAAATCTTGTTGCAGTTCAGCGATCGTCTTGCTGTCATCCTCGTGGTTCTCTACCAACGATATGGTAGCAGGAATCAACGCATTGGTCTTGCTATCCCTAATTGTGCAAGAGAACATAGGTATAGGCCACAAGACAAACGTATTGGTATCCAGTTTCTGCTTCAAGTCGTTCTTCTGATCAGCCAACAGCAGAGCCGACTGTGCATCCACAGGCAAATAACCCGGTTTAGACACCTCAATGCGGTATTCAGCAGGGGTGAAGCGTTGCACAATGAAACCACGGCTATTAACACTCTTTTTCTGCACACGATTATTATCCAAACGCGTGATAGCCACCTCGGCTGTTTCTGGTTTGCCAGTACGGCCATTGATGAGATGAATCACCATATATGGATTCTTTGGCTTCATTTGTTTTGGACGGTTGAGCTGTAGCAAAGCGGTGAACTTGGCACCCACGAGCAACGAATTGAGTTTGGTATCTGCCTTGACCAATTCAGAGGTATGTAGCGATGTAGAAGCAATAGAAGCCTCATCTACCGCAAACATCGACTGACCCGAAGGAGTCATGGACATGATAGGCAAACCATAGTCTAGGAACAAAGCCACACGCATGTGCCACGGGTAAAGACGGCTATCGTTCATATCGTTCCATTCAGCAGAGAGATACGAATCTAGATTAACACCCACCTCGGCACTAAGTGCAACATCCAAACCAAGTTTATTCTTACCTTTGGATTTGTATTTATCCGTACCCAAATCGCGTATATCCTCCCAACGGGGGTCATAGGCTTGATTATCGTGTATCCACGAATGGAGAGAGCCTTTTTGTGTGAACGAGTCAAACAACGTATAGCCCACTTTCACACCCGCAAGGAAATAGAGAGGTACACTCAAGTCGTTAAACTGCGCACCCGCCATAATAGGCAACACGATCTGTCCAATAGCCTGATTCTCGGAAAATGGCATTGGATCGTAGTACTTAGTCTGGCCTGGCAACACATGCGCCGATGCAGGATTGCTGCCCGCAATAGCCAAAGGACCTTCATAGGGCTGTAAATTGGGGTCCAGCGACCATTTCAGTTTATCCTGCGAAGAGAAAATACGAAACTCAGGGCCGATAGAGAGCATAAATTTCTTGTAGTGCCACTCATAGCCTATACCCAAAATGCCACCCGCTCCACCACGGAACTGCGACTGAGCCGAAGATATATTGGGCTGATTGAGAATACTACCACCATACTGTTTATGTACTAAGCCCGAATAGCCTAGCCCACCCCACATGCTAATATTGTGGATTTGATAGAGGTCCAACGTGTTCTTTGCCCACTTTTTGGACGAAGCGGACGAGGATTTTTTCTGCTGGGCAGATAAGTATATAGGACTAGCCAACAAGCATGTTAGCAATAGCAGAAGACTGATACGGGAGGAAAAATGTTTCATAAGCTGATTAGTCTTTAACACATATACATATTTTAGGCGATGGAGATACGTTTAGATGTAACGTAAAGCGTATGCCCGCCGCTATATTCTGTGCGGCCTTAGACAGCACATTTTGCCCAGCCCAATCCACTACAGAAGCATTGTAGCGACTAAGTGTAATCGGATTGAAGGCAATATTATCTTTTAGATTATCCATCGTGCGCGTACCTGGATTGGAAGCGATGCGCGAGTAATCTACCAACTCGTAGGGTTTATCCTCGGTATAGACTACAGGAATACTATATTCGGCATAGAAAGCCACCTTGCAACTCAAGCGTTTCTTCAGTAGGAAGACGCCACCTATCTCCAGCCCTGGAGCCACACGAATCTCGCTGGCCAGCTTATGCGCTACGCTACCCTTGCTTTTGTACTCATCCTCGGGATAATAGCCAAACGAAGGCACATTGCGCGAAACATACTCCATAAGATTGACATACGCTCCCTCGGTATAAAGATTGGTTTTGGTAGAGAACGAGCCATAGAAAGGCATCTGCACCTTGGCACCCACTGCCATATAGACTTGGTTAGTGAGATAATAACCTATCTGCACAGGTGCTGTGAGCATGAGTGTATGCTGCATCTCAGAAAAGTCATTGAACACATAGCGATAGGTCATGGCATTCATATTGGGGTCCACACCAGGTGTTGCATCAACAAATTGGTTGATTTTGCGGCGCGACAAGTCGTATTGCGCTCCTACACCTATGCCAAAGAAGAAGCCTTTTCTGCCTATCTCATAGCTCAACGCCACCTGACCATCACCGCCTATCTGGTTGGTCAGACCTGCACCTTTGGTAACAGGCACAGAAGCCCCTGCCGAGAAACTAAGGTCCAGATAATGCTGCACACGCGAGCGCGTGCTGGGATAGTAGGCAGCACGCACACTCTGTAAGCACAACGCTAGCAGAAGAAATAATATGACACGTTTAATAGACAATGACTGTTTGTGTTAATTGATTGTTGTCACGCATCACATAAGCACCCGTAGGCAGTGCATGTACAGCGTGTTGCAACGATGAATATAGACCCATATAATTACCCAAGAGGCTATACACCTCTACTGGCGCATCTGCAGCTATGGTCTGCATACCCGTCCACAGGTGGAACTGGATAGGACATGACTCAATTGTATAGTTATCTCCCTCACGGCGCAAGCGGACTGTATAGATAGCCCCCACATCACTCTTGGTGATAGGCACATACGATTGGGTATTGTCCAAACGCTGTCCGTTGCGATACCACACAAAGTCAGCGAATTGGTAGCCACCATTATATAGCGCATTTTGCACACCTATAAAACCATCGGTCATCATCACGATAGAGGCAGGATATTGCACTTGCACACAGAAATCGATTGGATCTAGCGAGCAGAACTCACCATTGAAATAGATAGCAGCCTGGTGATTGCCTGGCAGCGATGGGTTGTTAGGCAACGAGATAGCTATCGGTTCACCTTTGACAAACTTATAAACCGAATCAAAACCCAACTGCGTCTCTTGCTCGGGGAAGAACACAAAGACGGAATCGATATCACCCGAAAGAATCTGATAGTCAATATGCACAATAGCCGAATCGTAGCAAGCATAAACGGTATCTTCGTAATCAACCCGCAGAGCAGGATCGACCGTAAGGTCTAGACGCATAATGCTATCGCAACCCCACATAGTAGGCACATTGTGGGTAGTTTTGGTAGTAGTGGTATAGACTTTACCATCAGCAGGCCACGTATATTTGGTGCCCTCGCATATACGCACGGTATATAAGGTGTCGTAGGTTGGGTGGAAATATACCGTACGGATACGCTGCAACTCACATCCGTATTGACTGACCACCGTGCCCATCGTATCGCGATAGTAAGCACTATCGGCTGCATAGTGAATCACACCATGACTATCCGTATGTTCTGCGCCGCAGACATGCAGCGTATCGTTTTCGTCCGACACCGTTAGATCAGGCAAGGTGAAATAGATATCCAACGTATCTTGGCAGACATCCGAAGACATACCCGCTACCGCACGCACGTGGAACTCGCCACCCTCGTCGGGGTATTGTTTCGTAATCACCTTGTCCAAGTCATCTACAAACACACCATCGCCAAAGTCGTAGTACATCGTTTCAACCGCATCTTGCAACTCTCGGCGTTCACCCGTTTGACGATTGACCACCGTCACATGGCTTTGATTGGTAAAGGTAACGGTATTCTGACAATTCTTAGACTGCACATCATAGAGCACTTTTGCTTGTGGGAAACGTGGATTCGGGTTGGCCTCAAGGGTATAGTAACATTGCGTTTTGTTCTTCGTAATCATATCGACCAGATAAATCGTAGTATCTTGTCGGTCTATATCGAAACGTTGTGCAGTAGATAGCGTTTTATTGGGTTCAGAAGCTTTATACCAACGATAATTGAAACCATCGGGAGCATCAAAGTGGTCAGTGTCAAAATCGCCACAAGCTATACCTTGCAAATCACCACCTTGGCAATTGAGCGTGAAATAAGCATAACCAAAGTGTGCTGAATAGGTACAGTCATACGCCGAAAGACGAATCTTAAGCGTAGAGCCAATATAGTTGCGCAAACTGACCGTTATGGTCTGCCAGTCACACCAGTCGACTTGTTCATACGATCCCTGATTAACATGGTGCCACGAAGCAGCATCACCAAAGCCTGGTTTGAAGTCGCACTGGGCACAAGGATCCACCACTTGATTACCATTCAGCACCTCTAGTTTGAAACGAGGCTGTGCCTCCTCTGGGTGATCTGGGTTTTCAAGCACGCACGCATATTTGAGCACCAACAGGTCGCTCACACCAGCTTGCACAGGATAGTCATACTCTATGCACGAAGCGTGGTAGCCACCACTTTCCCAGAAACCATTTACGCGGATAGAAGCTATCTCGCCATCAGGGATGGTTTTTAGTTTGCCCTCCGTACGTGGGTCGGTCTCGCCTTGTATATAGTGGATGGTGTGACGACTCGTTTCCGAACCCGAACCATAATCAATTTGTCCAGCATGATCGTGCATATTGACATCGTAGTCATCGCCTGTGCAGTTGTCGGTCCAATAGCATTTGGCTGCACCCGAGTTGTTGGATGTCAGGTCAAATATATCAATACAACGTGCTCCCTTAATCCATACGAACTTAGAGGTGAACACCCATGGGCTATAATGATTATTCTGCCCTTTGGCACGCACATAGAAATAGTACATACCCTCTTCCGTAAGCCCCGGCATAGTGAGTTGTGGCTGGGTAATGTTGGCAAACTCGGAGACCGAACTGGTGTTGATATTGTATAGCATCACATCATAGGATGTGGCGTTGCCTCGCCATTTTAGCGATGCTGTATTGCCATCGTAGGTAACATTGGTAGGCGATGCTGGAGCAGCACCTTGGTAGATTTGGATATTATCAATAGCCGCAGCAGGTGTAGCAGGATAGCCAACGTTATTGTACCACATTATCATCAGTTTACCCGAATTGGAGGTAACATTAAGCTGTCCCACATAACTGGTCCAAGTAGATTTGCCACGGCACACAATCGTGTCAGATGGCATTTTGGTTAAAGGCAAAGCCACGGTAGAGGAACCCCATTGCGAAGCAGTGAGCACAGCATCGTCTATGTAATAGACATAAATTTTGTCGGTAGCTTGACCCATAGCCAGCCAATCGAACTGGATAGTGTAAACACCTCTGGCCAACGAGATAGAGCGATAAGTTTGCTGGTAGCAGCTAAATGAACGGGCTTCGTAGGAGCTGTTGAGTGTATCTGCACCTGTTCCGCAAGACATATACAAGCCCTTGGTACTATTGATGCCAAAACTGCCTGCTGCACCTATATACCATTTATTCTTGCTAGTCTGACCTTTGGCACCCACATTTAGCGTCCATTGAGCGCATTCATTAGGGTCCTCAAAGTCGCATGAATAAGAGGTCTGCGTTTGCCCCATAAGTGAAGCAGCAAGCAGAACAAACAGCACTAATATCGTATTCTTTTTTGTCAAAATATTCGTCCTCTTTTTAACAAATTTATCACTCTTTTGCCGAAAAATCCCGCAAAATTACAAAAAAAATACCAAAATACCAAATTTTTGTACAAAAAAAATGAATTTTTATGTATTTTGATATATCCAGTATGCAAAAACAAACTGCCCAACCAAATGGCTGGGCAGTCTTTTTTGTATGATCTGTCTGCCTAACGCAGGTGGGATTTCACATGTCCACCTAGGGCGTCATAGGACTTACCATTGCGGATAATAATGAGTCGTTCATCCATAATTAACTTTTGAACGTCACGACGTTTATCCATAATCTCATTCAAGCCTGTCTTCTGCTCTACCAAGATGCGCAAGATGCCATCGCCGCAACTCATTGGTACGGTTACATCGTGTGAACCGATGGTAGCATCAGAAGCTAGCACTTGTTGGTTGTTGAAGAAGTAAGGCAGCTCAGTAACATCAACCGTGTCGTGGGCAACACCAAACTCATCAGCCACCATGATATTCCAGTGGATCAAGCTATCACAACCCGACACCTTAGTAGCATTCTCAACATATTGACCTGGAGCAGAGATGATGGTGCCGTCAGCCATTGTGTAAGAATCGCCATTGCAGAGTATCTTGTCACGCCAATCCTCAGAAGGTTGGTCATAGCTCAAGTGGAGAACAGATATACTATCGCAGCCTGTGATTACAGACGAAGCGGTATCAGCATACGTGCCAGCTTGATAGATATCTTTGCCACCGAAGTGGTAAGGAGTGCCTTGACAAGTCAAGCCAAAGATATCCACATGTTGGATAGGATGAATAGTGAGGTTCATCACAATTATGCTATCGCAACCAGCCTCTGTCTTCCATCTAGTATTACGTTGTTGAGTACGCGTATTGAGCGTGATGTTGATGTCGAAGTTAGCATCCACATAATGCTCACCCTCGCAAACATCTACAGCGTATTCATAGAAAGCAGGCATATTCACCATTAGGTTGAGCACAAGCATCGTGTCTTTGCTACCATCTACAGATGGGTCTGCAGGATGGTATTGGCTGTAGATATTCAAGCCAGGTTGATACTCATCGCTAGAGATGTAGAACGGATTGCCCTCTACAGAACCATCGTAGTCCTCACCGTCGCAGACATCGCCTAGATAGTTGATAGCTTCTATGCGGTCGAGCACGATATTGCCTACATGGATGTAGTTGTCGGTATTGCTCTCACTAGACTCTTGGTGGAAGGCTATTTGGATAGTCTTACCTGCATAGCGCGACATATCTATCGTGTAGCGTGTAGCGTGACCAGGCACATCGTTTAGCACATAATCACCTGTTCCATCATTAGCCCAGATAGTAGCATTGGCTTCGGTCCACGTAGCGCCACCATCTTCGCTGATCACTACCATGAACTTGTCGTCGTCACCTGTGTACATTTGATCAACGTAGTAAGAACTAAATGCGGTTAGTGCCAAGTCGAAGCTGAGCAACAAGCCTTCACCTACATTTGGTGTCAGGTCAATCACAGGAGTTGTAATCCAGTAGTTCCATGTTGAGTAGATCTCTGAACGCAGATGATAAGTATCTATTGCTGTATCAGCAGCCACTATAGACCAGCCAGAGGTGTAAGGAGTGAGAGCTGAAGGATCTGCGAAGACGTCAGCGGCATAACCCTTATATAGATTCCAATCAGCAGGTCTAGTGGTAGATGTGAAGATTGGAGCGAAGCGTACGCCTATAGCAGTAGCAAACGAGGTCATCTCCCAAGCCGAAGTTTCGCCCTCATCACATAGTTGCTCTACAAATACATAGTAGGTAGAAGAAGCATCTAGGGCAGGCAATAGATAGGTAGAGTCGTTGAGAATAGTATCTACCACTATTGCATTCTCCAAACTGAGTACATTGGTCTTAGACAGGGCTATCACAGCATCTGTAGAACCACCCTTGTAACCCCAATCTACTTGGGCGCCAACGAAGGATACGTTAGATACTTTCAGGTTATTTACGCCCATACAGCTAGGATTAACCTCTTTCATTACGATATTATCCAAGTGGATATAGGTAGGTTCTACACCATCTATAACATCGTAATACTCATCGTAATAGCCAAGAGTAGCTGTACCGAAGTTGTGGTAGAAGCCTATCATGACGCTTTGTCCAGCATAAGCAGTTAGATCTAAACTATACTTGGTTTGGCTATTTGGAATAGATGAGTACAGACCCATATCTCCATTATTGCTCCAAGAAGCTAAGTTCGTCCATGATGCACCACCATCGGTAGAGATTACTACAGAGAACTCACGACCTAGGCAGTTAGCAGGATCAGGAGCAGTGCTGGATGTAGTACTATTGGTGAGAGACATATCGAACGACAGTTCAACACCATTACCATCTGTTGCATTCAGAATAATCTCAGGAGTGGTGAGGGTGTATTGTGCGATGTAATCATCGTAGTAATCGCCCCAATAATCATAGAATCCTTCATAACCATATATTTCTGAATACTCGTGGTTGGACGATACGCCACCAGCCGATGCCGATATAGACCAGCCATAGGTAGTGGTTTCCCAATCGCCTATAGCACCTTCGTATTTCTTCCAACCGCCAGGTTGAGAGGTGGAAGCATCAAAGTTCTCAGCAAATGGCAAGCCAGCACTGGTAACAAACGCAAGCGGAGCCGACACATCTGACTGAGCGTCGTCGCACAC
>JAKSNM010000038.1 GCA_024399785.1 Paludibacteraceae bacterium | reverse complement strand
GTGTACAATGGTGACATAAAGCCGAGCAGTACTAATTGCCCGAGATCTTTTTCTAGAACCGCAAGGTTCAAAAGACTCAAAAGTCTCTCAATCACGCTTTTACGTCAATACAGTCAACCCCATATTAAGGTGGTTATAGCGCTGAGGATCCATCCCTTCCCATTCCGAACAGGGTCATTAAGCTCAGCATCGCCGATGGTACTGCGTATAGTGGGAGAGTAGGTAGCCGCCATTTTCAGAACCTCGAAGAGTTTTCTTCGGGGTTCTTTGTTTGTGTAGGGTGTACGGCGTAAAAAAGCATTTTTATTTGCATATATCATTTTTTCTTTGTACTTTTGTGGCGTAAAAAGGAACAAATGACTATTACATCGCTCATAGAGAACACAACGAGTTGTGGATTGGAAACAGAACATGGTTTGAGCTTATATATCCAGTTGGATAATGAGCAGAACATACTCTTTGACATGGGGCAAAGCGACTTATTCCTGAAAAACGCTTCGCACCTGGAACTATCTATGGCCGATGTAGATATAGCCATCATCTCACACGGACACTATGACCACGGAGGCGGACTGACCCATTTCCTGTCCCACAACACCCACGCACCTGTTTATATTCATCAAGACGCTTTCCTGCCCCATTTCTCACAACGAGAAGAAGGAATGACCTATATAGGTCTGGACCCCAAGTTAGAGCACCAGCCGCGACTAGTGAAATGCGGCGATGTGACGACCATCCATCCCCACCTCACACTCTTTGCCGATACACAGGGCAAGATGTGCTACCCGTGTGGCAACCGCCTGCTATTCGGACCCGATGAACACACCAACGATACGTTTACTCACGAGCAACACCTCATCATACAAGAGGGCAACCAAACGGTATTGGTAGCAGGCTGTGCGCACCAAGGCATCGTGAACATCATGCAACGATGCGTGGAGATAACAGGTCACGCCCCCACCGCAGTAGTGGCAGGACTGCACCTGATGAAAAGCGGACTAAACAAAGCGGATGAAGAGACCTTCATCCGCTGTTTAGCCACCGAAATGATGCGCTATAAAAACACCCGTTACTACACCATGCATTGCACGGGTGATGAGCAGTATATGCTATTGAAATCGATGATGGCCAACCAGATAGCGTATCTGGCTTGTGGCAATCAGATTAACCTACCTGCACACCATTCTTGACAGGTGCAGAGACCGTAGTAACGACCAATTTTCCATCGGCATTAACAGCAGACAGAATCATTCCCTGACTCTCTTTTCCCATCATCTTACGTGGTGGGAAATTGGCAATGAAAAGCACTTGTTTGCCAATCAAAACACTTGGGTCGGGGTAACTCTGGGCAATACCACTCAGGATAGTGCGTCCACCCATGCCATCGTCCAGACGGAACTCCAATAGTCGATCGGATTTCTTGACAGGTTGGCAATCGAGCACCGTAGCTACACGGATATCTGTTTTGTCAAACTCATCAATCGACGTATCGGCTTTGATGGCTTCAGGATGCCAGTTCTTCATTTCTTCCTCTTTGGCTTTGGCCTCGTTCTCGGCTTTGATACGTGCCAAACGATCCAACTGATGTTGGATAGCATCGTCCTCGATTTTCTCGAACAGCAGAGAAACAGCACCCAGTTGGTGCGCCTCCTCCAACAGATGGAAACACCCCAGGTGCGCTATGTTGAGTTCATCTATTTGCAACATAGCACGCAACTTCTCGCTGGAGAAAGGCAGGAAAGGACGGAAAGCAATCTCCAAGTTGGCTGCGATCTGCAGGCTGAGATTGAGTACGGTAGCCGTACGCGCCATATCTGTCTTAGCCAATTTCCACGGCTCCATGTCGGCCAGGTATTTATTACCAATACGCGCCAGGTTCATCGCCTCTTTTTGTGCATCGCGGAAACGGAAAGCATCCAATAGACGTGTCATCTCGGCGATAGAGGTTTGCATCTCAGCAATAGTGGCTTGGTCGTAGTCGATCAAAGGACCAGCTGCAGGCACTTTGCCATCGAAATATTTCTGGGTCAGGACGAGTGCACGATTGATGAAATTGCCATAGATAGCCACCAGTTCGTTGTTGTTGCGTGCCTGGAAATCAGCCCATGTGAAGTCGTTGTCTTTGGTCTCGGGCGCATTGGCCGTAAGGACATAGCGCAGCACATCTTGCTTGCCTGGGAAATCATCGAGGTATTCGTTTAGCCACACTGCCCAGTTGCGGGAGGTAGATATCTTGTCGCCCTCTAGGTTGAGGAACTCATTGCTGGGCACATTGTCGGGCAGGATATACGAGCCGTCGGCCTTGAGCATAGATGGGAAGACGATGCAGTGGAAGACAATATTGTCCTTGCCAATGAAATGGATGAGTCGTGTCTCGGGGTCTTTCCACCATGTTTCCCATTGGCCGTATTTATCAGGCTGGGCATCGCATAGCTCTTTGGTATTGCTGATATAGCCAATAGGCGCATCAAACCACACATAGAGCACTTTGCCATCGGCACCCTCTACAGGCACAGGAATACCCCAGTCCAAATCACGCGTGACGGCACGCGGCTTGAGTCCGCCATCTAGCCACGATTTGCATTGACCATAGACATTGGGACGCCACTCTTTATGATTTTCCAGAATCCACTGCTCCAACCACTGTTGGTACTGATCCAACGGCAGGTACCAGTGGGAGGTAGGTTTTTTGACGAGTGCATTGCCCGTTTCGGCGTTGTATGGATTAATCAGTTCCTCGGGCGAAAGTGTAGAGCCACATTTCTCGCATTGGTCGCCATAGGCACCCGCTGCATGGCAGTGAGGGCACTCGCCACGTATATTTCGATCGGTGAGGAAATGACCTGTCTCGGGGTCGTAGAACTGCTCGGTAGTTTGCTCGATGAACTTATTGTTGTCGTATAGCTTGCGGAAATAGTCGGAAGCAAACTGATGGTGCGTAGCACTGGTGGTACGCGAATAGACATCAAACGAGATGCCGAATTGTTCAAAAGAGCGTTTAATCAGTTCATGATAACGATCAACCACTTGTTGGGTAGTAATACCCTCTTTTCGGGCACGGATAGTAACGGGTACGCCATGCTCATCGCTGCCACCAACAAACAGAACGGATTCCCCTTTCATACGCAGATAGCGTACATAAATATCAGCAGGTACATAGACTCCTGCAAGGTGCCCAATATGCACCGGTCCATTCGCATAAGGTAGTGCAGAAGTCACTAAAGTTCGTCTAAAAGTCATAATAATTGATAAAAAATGTGTACTTTTTGATAAAAATTTGCGTAATTAAAATTTTTTTTGTATTTTCGCAGCGTATTTTGAAATCGTGTGCAAAATTACATTAAAAAATTGATTTATACAAATTAAATCGTGAAAAAATACTTTTTATACGGCATATTGTCTGTTTTGGGTCTCATTGTGGTGGCTCAAGGCACATTCGCTGGTCAATATTACAAACCCCACACCAATCGTTTGGGAGTGTGGACCGACCTGGGTGCAAATATATGGATGATGCAGAAAGGGGAGTTGAAAACCAGCATAGGTGGAGGTTTGGGTCTGGGTATGGTATATGAGTTTCAACAAGATCATTTCCTGCTGAATCTGGGTGTAGGTGCCAATATGATGTATAACCCTGTGAAGGTGAATAATCTGGAGCGTGTGTTGTTTGACCAAGATGATATAGATCCGTTGTATGGTCCTACTGGAGAAAAAGTGGACTATTACTACACGATGAAAGACCGTAAGGATAAGTATTTGAACGTGCAAGTGCAAGTGCCAGTAATGCTGGGATATGGGTCAGATGATTTCTTCTTTTTAGTAGGTGCCAAGTTTGGATATATGATCAATGTGCAAACTTTCTGTGATGCACCTATGGAGACCAAAGGTTATAACCACACGATAGGCTGGATGCAGAATATGCCGATGTATCAGTTCTATCCCGAGCGCACCAAGTCGGACAAGATGCGTTGTGCATTTAATCCAGATGTAGCTGTATCGCTGGAGATAGGCGGCTATGTGGGTGAGAGAATAAAAGGAACGGGCTATAACCGTTTTCGTAAGCCCAGACATTTTCGTGTAAGTGGTTTTGTGGATTACGGATTGCTATCAATCAACAAAGCTACGATGACCGATCCTATCATTATGCCTGAAAAATATGTAGCCCCCAGCACGTATGATATGGTAGAAGCTACATCGTTGAAAGATGCTATATCATCAAATGCAGCAGGTAAGTTGAACAACCTGTTTGTAGGTGTGAAATTTACGGCATTGTTTGATTTGCCTCAACCAGGCGAATGTGTATTGTGTAACAGTGAGAAGAAATTTGTCCCACGTCCCGTTAAGCACAAGAAATAATCCTTTTATTTTAACAGTTCTTTTAGCGTAGCGTATAACTCCTGTTCCGGAACAATGCGAACAGAGTTGCGTTGTGCCAGTGCGATGGTGCCTGTTTCTTCAGACACCACCAGAACTGTGGCGTCGGTGGTTTCTGCTATTCCTGCTGCTGCACGGTGGCGCAGGCCAAACTGCTGGGGTAGCTGAATAAAGGAGGAAACAGGCAATATGCAAGCGGCACTGCGGATGCGCGAATGGGTGATGAAAACAGCACCATCGTGCAGAGGACTATTCTTGAAAAATATATTTTCGAGCAGTCGAGCCGAGATGGTGGCATCAATGGTCTCGCCTGTATTGACGTATTCATCGAGTTTTTGCTGCCCTGTGATTACGATGAGTGCACCTGTACGTGAGGCACTCATGTGGAGCAGGGCGGTTTGCAGTTCATGAATAGTATGCTCTAGGTCTTGTTGTTGACGTAGTTTGCCAAAAGGTATGCCTTGTCCCACATGTGCTCCTACCGAGTAGAAGAAAGCACGAATCTCGCTTTGGAAGATCACAATGATAGCGATGGCACCCACACTGACAATTTGGTTGAACAGTGCGCCAGTGAGTTGCAGGTGGAAGACATAGCTGGTCAAAAACCACGCTGCCACAAAGAAAAGTAAACCCCAGAACAGGTTGACTGCACCGCTTTTGCGCAGCAGATGATAGGCGTAAAAGGCCATAAGAGCGACCAGGAGAATATCGATGATGTCCTTGAAAGTGATGGATGAAAACATATCTTCAAATGATTGGTTTATATTGTGTGAATAGTTTACAGCGTTTGTTGATAGGCTTGCACGATGGCAATGGCTTGTTTGGCTTCAGCCACATCGTGTACGCGCAAGATGTTGGCGCCATGGATTAAGGCGAGTGTGTGGGCCGCCGTGGTGCCACCAAGCACATCGGCAGGGGACAGGTGCAAAGGTTGATAGATCATGGACTTGCGGCTAAGACCTATCAGAACGGGTGTGTTCAGATGTTGGAAAACAGACAGGTGGCTAAGGATAGTGTAGTTCTGTTGGATGGTTTTTCCAAAGCCCAAGCCCGGGTCTATGATCACATCGGCCACTCCTGCCCGATGGAGTATATCCAATTGATGCGCAAAATAGGCTAGCACCTCGCTAAGGACAGGGGTAGTATCGCTCCATTGCAGGCACGCTTCACGCGGGTGCGTGAGTATATAGGGTACGTGTGCGTGCGCGATAACGGAGAGCATTTGTGGGTCAGACAGCCCGGATATGTCGTTGATGATTTGTACCTGAAACTGTTGCAGCGCTTTTTGTGCCACACTGGCGCGGAAAGTGTCGATTGAGACAGGAAAATGGGGATAAGCAGACCGAATAGCTGAAAGCGCGACTTGTAGTCGGCGCCACTCTTCCTCTTCATCCACAGGGGTGGAATTGGGGCGAGTAGAGCAAGCGCCAAGGTCAATAATTTGCGCACCCTGTTGCACCAATTGCCGAAAATCTGCCAAAATAGTTTCGGGTGTAAGCGAGGAACAATGGGTAGCAAAACTATCAGGAGTGACATTGAGTATTCCCATGATAGTTGGTTGACAAAAATGATTACAAATGGACGAAATGGTGAACATTTATATATGGATTTTTGACATGAGTGTGCAAAATTACAAAAAATATTTCAAATATTCAAAAAAAATTTGTGTATTCAAAAAAAATTTAGTAACTTTGCGCGCTGAATTTGATAAATACCTAATTTTAGATATATGAAACATCTATTAAATGTAGTTCTGCTATCCACAATTGTAGTGTTGTGTGGTTGCAACAAACGAGAGTTAAACACCAAAGTATCTCATGCTACTGGTTGGAATTACTATGATCGTAAAACCACCAATTTCCAAGCTATTGAAGGCGTGACATCTGGTACACCAGCCGGTATGATAGCTATTGAAGGTGGTTCGTTTACGATAGGTGAACGTGATGAGTTTTTGACCGCTCCTCGTAACAATGCGGCACGTACGTTGACAGTTAGCTCGTTCTATATGGATAAATACGAGATAACCAACCTGGATTGGCGTGAGTATCTGCAATGGACAGAGATGGTGTTTGGCAAGAGTTCGAACCCCACTGCGCAGGCTATTTGCAAGAGTGCGCTGCCAGATACGACGGTATGGCGTGAAGAGTTGGCTTACAACGAGCCTTATCTGGAATATTATTTCCGTCATCCTGCCTATAGTTTCTATCCTGTAGTAGGTGTTAGTTGGAAACAGGCTATGGTTTATTGCCAATGGCGTAGCGACCGTGTGAACGAGTTGGCATTGATTAACTGTGGTGAGATTGCCATTCCTCCTTTTGCTGATTTGCAACCTGTAGATGACGAGGGTTATAAAGATGATTGGGAGCAGACCAATCCAGGCTATTTCATGGAGTCGTATGAGGTAGTAGACCCAGACGATCCAGAGAACATGATCACCTGGTATAGCCCATCGTATGAGTGGATACGCGATAAGTTTGTGTTCAATACCGAGAAATACCTTTACATAGATGCTTATCAACCTGAGTATGGTCGTCACCCTCGCACCAATGAGTATGGTGAGGATCGTAAGGTAAACACTGCCGATGGTATATTGGTAGTTGGCTATCGTCTGCCGACCGAGGCTGAGTGGGAATTTGCTGCTTTTGCTCCTGTATCTACAGAAGAGGGATTGAGCATTGAAGGTAAGTTGTATCCCTGGTCGGGTTATCATCCAAGAAACTTGGACAAGAAGAATATTGGTAAGATGCAAGCCAACTTCATACGTGGCCGAGGCGACATGATGGGTATGTCACAAGCATTGAATGATGGCTATGTGATAACAGGTCCTGTAGATGCATTCTTGCCAAACGATTTTGGATTGTATAACATGGCAGGTAACGTGAACGAGTGGGTAATGGATGTATATCGTGAGACCAGCTCGATGGAAGTAGCTGAATATAACTCCTATCGTGGTAATATCTACTCCAAACCCAAACGTGGTGCCAGCGGTGTGTTTGAGATAGACTCATTGGGTCGCGTAGAGATAGAATGGAAAGAACAAGATGATAAACGTGATTTCAAGGATGGTGATTTGTCCTCACGTATCGATACGGATTATCCTTTAGACACCACTTGGACCGACACCGTTGAGTTGCGCCCAGATTGGAAAGTGGACCCGACCGATATCCTGGTACCTCGTTTGAGCAAAGAGGCTCGCGTGTATAAAGGTGGTTCATGGAAAGACCGCGTATATTGGTTGAACCCATCTTCGCGTCGTTTCCTGGATCAGAACGCATCCAGCAGCACGATTGGTTTCCGTTGCGCAATGTCTATCTTGGGTGAGAATAAACTAGGTGATTATTAATGTTATAAAAAAAAGTTATTATGAATTTTCCAACCAATATTAAATATACCAGCGAGCACGAATGGATTCGCTTGGAGGGTGATATGGCCTATGTTGGTATTACCGACTATGCTCAGTCTGAGCTGGGTGAGATCGTGTTTGTAGATGTAGATACCATAGGCGAGACTATCGGGCAAGGCGAAGTGTTTGGCTCGGTAGAGGCTGTAAAAACAGTGAGCGATCTGAATATGCCTGTAACGGGTGAGGTGTTGGAGTTTAACGAGACGTTGAACGATCAACCTGAATTGGTGAACAACGATCCTTATGGCGAAGGTTGGATGATAAAGATTCGTGTGGAAGATGCATCTGAGATGGACAGCCTGATGGATGCAGCAGCCTATCAAGCTAGTTTATAAGGAGCAATATAAAAAGAAACTCCGTAGAGATACGGAGTTTTTTGTGTTTATGAACCTGCGAACCTAGTGCAGGGTATTGATGGTAAAGCCCGAATAGACTACGTCTATGTCCAGCGGATTGGTATCGCGTTGGGCACTGCGCAAGATAGTGTATGTGATGGTTTGGTTGATCTTGATCTTACTGACTACCGTAGCAGAAGAGGTGCTGGAATACTCTACAAAGACAGGCACCATCACCATCTCAATATCCTGCAAGTCTTGGTGTGCCATGCAGCGATGCAACTCGTTGTACAGAAGCGTGGAGACATCAAAATCGTAGTGAAAAGAATAGGTCTGGTTGTCATCGTTGATGCTTGCAGAGAGCGTGGCCAACAGACAATATTCAGGGGATGGCAGGCGATGGTTGGCAAAGAAGGATGCTAATGAGTCTTTGCGAATAAGCAGCATATCAGATGCGGGATTGGCCCACTTGTCAGAGGTATTGGAGTGCTCGTTGACATTCAGTACATCTACGCGCATAACAGCTTTGTTGACGTAGGGCTGTAACGTATCGCCGCGTGCGGTAATCAGACTTTGAAGAATAGTATCCGCATATTGTGCGACAGGCATTTTGATAGATGTATATACATAGCCAGGTGACACAACATAGTTGAGACTGTCTTCATCCTTCTGCATTTCGGCTAATACAATATCTTTATAAGGGAACGAATAGCGGTTAACCTGACGCACTTCGTTGTTGGCGTAGAGATATTTCACATGGTCCACTTTTTGATAGTTGCCCGAACCAGGTGCCTGTTCGTAGTAGTAGTGGTAATAAACAGCTAATTGTATATTCCCCACATAAAGGGCGGTAGAGGCACCTGCGGTAGTGGTGATATAGAGGCCTTTCAGTATATCCTCGTTGAACTGGCGTTGTGAGGGGAAACGTTTGATGGCATTGAATTTGTTCACAAACTGCTGGTTCATCATAAATCGAATAACAGGGATATAACCTTGTGTTGCGGATGAATAAATAGAGTCGTTTGGCCGCGCTGCTACTACGATCTGGTCTTCCTGTACCACGTGAGTGCTGGGAAGTCCACTCCAATATTGGCTCACATCTTCGTGACTGGTATAGACACCTGTATAGGCCAATGTTTGTTTATCCATCTCATAAACGGTAACGCGCAAGGGACTATTCCCGTCTGCAAACCAGGAACTATAAGTCATCATGAGTGCCACCGAATCCACTTGTGTGGCGTATTGGTCGGATATGTCTTTGGGAAATTCAAAGCCTTCCGGGCAGGCAAATTGGGTGAGTAAGTCGGCTTTGATGGTGGCCCAAGTCTGTGTATTGCACTCGCCTATCAGAAAAGAGTCGGGTGTCTGGGTGATGGAGAAATTGGGCACAGAGTCGATAGTAGTGGAGTGTATGTCAGAGAGTGTCTTTACGCGTACGCGCACCTCTTCATCTTCGCTCAAAGCACCTGCGCCAGCCGTGGCGATGTCGTCTTTACACCCCACCAGCAGGGAACAAGCCAACAATCCTAATATGAGTTGAGTATATGTTTTCACTTTTTAACCAAGTCAGCATAGAACGAGATGAACTGCTCTGCACTATCTCCTGTGAATGGCAGTATGGGTTTGCCACTGGTTTCTGCGTAGTTAAGCAGGCGAGGGCTAACGTTGGGTGTTGCTACGGCAACCGCATCGGCATTATCGATAGCCAATCGCATTAGCTCTTCGTACCCGACAGGGAACCCTTCTATGCTGCGTACATCACTGGATGTCATGTTTTCGATACGTATCTTCTCAGCAAACTTAGTGCCAAACGATGTATTATATGTTTGATCGTCGAGCATGAGCACTATTTTGCTTTTTTCAAAGAAAGGAGTATTATAATATGCCTTCTTTAAGTACAGTGGCACCAGAGCTGCCATCCAGCCCGAGCAATGAATCACATCGGGCGTCCAACGCAATTTTTTGACCGTTTCTATCACACCGCGAGCGAAAAAAATGCAACGTTCATCGTTGTCTGCATATTCAACGCCTTGCTCATCTGCCAACCCTTTGCGGTGCATGAAAAAGTCGTCATTATCAATGAAATAGACTTGTAGCCGTGCCGAAGGAATACTCGCCACTTTAATAAGCAGGGGGTGATCGGAATCTTCAATAATCAGGTTCATGCCACTTAGGCGAATGACTTCATGCAGTTGGTTTCTGCGCTCGTTGATCTCCCCAAATTTAGGCATAAACGTACGCGTCTCAAAACCGTGACTTTGAAATAATTCAGGCAACTGACGATTCAAGAGACGTATAGGTGTTTCATCTGCTAAATATGGAGATATCTCCTGTGAAATAAACAAGATACGGTTAGGCTCTATCATAGGCACATGTGCATTAAAGCATTTTATTCCGCTACAAAATTACTAAAATATTTTGATATATGCAAATTTTTATGTAATTTTGCAGACTTTTTCGTAATTTTATGCAGATTATTTCCACTAAACAAGAACTCCTCTCTATCGTAGAGGCTTGTAAAGCGCAACATCAAACGATTGGGTTAGTCCCTACCATGGGCGCCCTGCATCAGGGTCATGCTTCGTTAGTGACCCGTAGTGTGAAAGAGAATGATGTTACTTTTGTGAGTGTGTTTGTCAATCCCACACAGTTTAATAACAAGGAAGACTTGGTGAAGTATCCCCGCAATGCGGCAGCAGATGCAGATCTGTTGCAGCAGTTGGGTGTTAACTATATGTTTGCTCCCCAACCAGAGGAGATGTATTCTGACGAGGAGATGAATACTACTTTTCGGTTTGACTTCGCAGGTTTGGATGCCGTGATGGAGGGCAAGATGCGTCCTGGACATTTCAATGGAGTGGTGCAGGTAGTGAGCCGTCTGTTCTATTTGGTTCGCCCCAATCGTGCCTACTTCGGAGAAAAAGACTTCCAGCAGTTATGCATCATCCACCACATGGTTGAGCGCAGCAGCCTGAAAGGCACATTTGGCGATTTGCAGATAGTAGATTGCCCTATCTACCGCGGTGCTGATGGTTTGGCTTTGAGCAGCCGTAATGCGCGATTGAGTGAGGAAGAGAGAGAAACAGCCGTCAATATATCGCGTGTGCTGTTCCTGTCGCGTGCCTGGGCAAAGAAGTATAGCGTGAGTGAGGTACAACAGATGGTGGTGGATACTATCAATTCCGTGCCAGGCCTGGAAGTGGAGTATTATGAAATAGTAGATCGGACAACGCTGCAACCTACGGATACGTTTGCCCATGCTGTGGGCTGTGTTACCGTGTATTGCGGTCCTGTAAGGTTGATTGATAATATACAATATTGAAAGTTCTAATTGATCGATATGTGCCGTTTCTGGCAGGTGTGCTGGACCAAGTGGCTCAAGTGGAGTGGTTGGAGCCAGAAGCTTTCACGCCCGAGCGTGTGCGCAGCGCTGACGCGCTTATTATCCGTACTCGCACCCAATGCGATGCCACTTTGTTAGAAGGGTCACAGGTGCGCTTTATCGCCACGGCCACCATTGGCTATGACCATATCGATACGGCCTATTGTGATGCGCATGGTATTGCTTGGACCAACTGCCCGGGCTGCAATGCGCAGGCGGTGTGCGACTATATCGAAGAGGTGCTTTCAACTCTCAACTTTCAACTTTCAACTATTGGCATTGTGGGTGTGGGACATGTGGGTTACCTGGTGGCACAGATGGCGAAGCAACTGGGATACAGGGTGCTATTGAATGACCCTCCAAAGGGTATAGGCGTGTCGCTGGACGAGATTGCTGCACAAGCCGACATCATCACCTTCCACACTCCGTTGGATGCCAGTACCTATCATCTGTGCAATGCTGCTTTTCTGGCACAATGTAAGCCCGATGCCCTGATTATCAACGCAGCGCGAGGAGGGGTGGTAGATGAATTAGCCTTGCTGAAAAGTGGGCACCCCTATGTGTTGGATTGTTGGGAGGGAGAGCCGCATATCACTCCCGAGGTATGCCAAAATGAGAGGGCTTTATACACATCCTATCATATAGCTGGCTATTCGTGGGAGGGCAAAAAAAATGCTTCGCAGATGTGTTTAGACGCTTTTTGCCACTTTTTTGGTCTTTCCCCTTTGTCAATTCAAAAAAATTTTGTACCTTTGCACGGATTTTCAGGACAAGGCTGGCTAAAACAAGTGAGTGAGGAATTAAAAGCCGCCCCTGAACAATTTGAACAACTACGTAAACAATATAAACTAAGATAATGGCAAGTTTTCAAAAGCTGACACCACGCAGCGAGGATTATTCGAAGTGGTACAATGAACTAGTAGTAAAGGCCGACTTGGCAGAGCAATCTGCTGTACGCGGCTGTATGGTAATCAAACCTTATGGCTATGCTATTTGGGAGACTATCCAGTCTGAGTTGGACCGTCGTTTCAAGGAGCAGGGCGTAAAGAATGCCTATTTCCCTTTATTGATTCCGAAGTCTTTTCTTAGCCGTGAAGCAGAGCATGTAGAGGGCTTTGCCAAAGAGTGTGCTGTGGTTACCCACCACCGTTTGATGAACGATCCTAATGGCAAGGGTGTGGTGGTAGATCCCAATGCCAAGCTGGAGGAGGAACTGATTATTCGTCCTACCTCAGAAACTATTATATGGTCCACGTACAAGAACTGGATCTCCTCCTATCGTGACCTGCCTATCCTTTGCAACCAATGGTGCAACGTGATGCGTTGGGAGATGCGTACCCGCCTGTTCCTGCGTACGGCCGAGTTCCTTTGGCAAGAGGGGCATACGGCTCATGCTACCAAAGAGGAAGCCGAGGATTATGCACGCAATATGTTGGATGTCTATGCCGATTTTGCCGAGAATATAATGGCTATACCTGTTATCAAGGGTGTGAAGTCGCCTAACGAACGTTTTGCGGGAGCTCTCAATACTTATTGCATTGAGGCGATGATGCAGGACGGCAAGGCCTTGCAAGCAGGCACCAGCCACTTCCTGGGTCAGAACTTCGCCAAGAGTTTTGATGTGCAGTTCCTGAGCAAAGAGAATAAATACGAATATGTATGGGCTACCTCTTGGGGTGTTTCTACACGATTGATGGGTGCGCTTATCATGACGCACTCCGACGACCAGGGTTTGGTGTTGCCACCTGCTCTGGCTCCTATACAAGTGGTGATTGTACCTATCTTCAAAAAGGCAGATGATTTGGCCTTGCTGATGGAGAAACTAGACCCAATTGCCAAGCAACTGAAAGCACTTGGGATACGTGTCAAAGTGGATACGGACGACAAATCGACTCCAGGCTATAAGTTTGCTGACTATGAACTGAAAGGTGTGCCTGTACGTTTGGCAATGGGTGGCCGTGACTTGGAAAATGGCACCATTGAGATAGCGCGTCGTGATATCCAGACCAAAGAGACGGTGTCTATAGAAGGTATTGTGGAACGCGTGCAAGCGCTTTTGCAAGAGATACAAACCAACATATACACCAAGGCGCTCAATTTCCGTACGGCCAATATAGAGGAGTGCGATAGTTACGAGGACTTCAAACAACGTATCACACAAGGTAAGTTCCTGCTTTGCCACTGGGACGGCACCGCAGAAACGGAGGAACGTATTAAAGAGGAGACCAAAGCCACTATTCGTTGCATACCTTTGGAGGCTTTGCCAGGATATAAAGAGGAGCCTGGTAAGTGTATGGTCACCGGTAAACCATCTGCCAAACGTGTGGTGTTTGCTATTTCGTATTA
>JAKSNM010000037.1 GCA_024399785.1 Paludibacteraceae bacterium | reverse complement strand
TTGAAGGTTTGCTTCCACTGCAAGGTGTTCGCATTGCGCAAACGTGACTCTTTTTCGTCGGTAACAATAATATTTTGCATACCTGGTTGCACGCTAGGTTTACCCGGGTTACGCGAATAATAGGTAGTAGGACCATAGTAACGATTGGTTGTAATGTCACGGCTTTCATAACCTAGTTCCACTTTAGCGGTGAAATGTTTAGCGAATTTATAGCTCATATAGCCGTTGAGATTCCACTTGTTATCTTTCTTGTCCTTGTAGTTGTCACGAATAGTAGTGATAGGGTCGTATAGCGAGCCAAAGGTCTCATCCTCGTCGTCCGAGCTGGCATCTTTGGTCAACAGTTTGGTCGGTGTATATACCACGCAGTTACGCAAACGAGACTCCGTAGCTGAACCATTGTCTTTGACGGCATTGGAACCCGAGCCCAACACATTCGTATTGGAATAACGAGAAGTAAAGCCCACCGTGAAATTTTTAAACGGTTTAAATTTAGCCTTCAAACTCAGGTTATTACGCGAGTAGTTGGACTGCTGCATGATAGCCTTATCGTCTATGCGGTTGTAACTCAAGGTGAACGAAGCCACTTTGTTGCCACCATTCACACTAACCGATTGGTTCGAATTGAAACCTGTGCGACCAAAAGTCTCGTCCTGCCAATCAATGAAAGGATGTTTGGCGGGGTCACGATACTCCATTAGCAAGTCACCAATAGGGGTATTCTCCTGTTGAGCAGGATCTTTGTATTTGGTGCGGTTGTACACCTCATCGAAATAAGCAAAGAAATTACTGCGCAATGGACTCAACTCTTTGTCCTTTAGATAAGCCCATTCATATTGCATTAGTGCGAACTCCTCAGGGTTCATCACATCATATTTTTTAGCAATCTTTTTCCAACCTACATAGCCCGAATAATCTACATGGAAGGTCATCTTGTCATCGTTGGTTGTGTCAGACTCTTTGGTGGTGATGATGATTACACCATTAGCACCCTGGGCACCATAGATAGCGGTAGCGGCAGCATCTTTTAGCACGTCCATCGAGGCAATGTCCGATGGAGCTATATCGTTGATACTCGACACAGGGAAACCATCCACGATATACAAGGGGTCGTTCGATTGCGTCAGCGACGTTCCACCACGCACACGAATCTTGACATCAGCATCAGGGCTACCTTCGGTGGTAACAACAGACACGCCAGCCAATTTACCTTGCAAAGCCTCACCTGCGCTAGTCACAGGGATATCCTTTAGTTGCTCGGCACCAACAGAAGCCACGGAGGTGACCAAGTCACGTTTCTTGGTAGTGCCATAACCGGTCACCACCACTTCTTCTAGCACCTCGTTGTCCTCTTTGAGCACAACATTAATCACATCTTTGGTGATTTCCACCTCTTGGGTTTGCAGACCGATGTAAGAGAATACAAGTATCTTGGCATCGGCAGGAACATCCAAGGTGTAGTTACCATCAAAATCGGTGACTGTACCAATGGTGGTACCCTTCACAATAATAGATGCGGAGATAATGGTTTCTCCTGTCTGATCTGTCACGGTACCCGTGATAGTACGAGCCTGCACCATAAGTGGTGTCAGCAGCAACAGAAGCGAATAAAAAACATGTTTCATACAAAAGTAAATATTGATCTATTTAGTTAAATTACAAAAATACGTTGCAAAATTACATTTTTTTTCGCGCGCACATGTGGAAAAATTGACGTTTTTTTACCACTTCTTTTATAATTTGATTAGAAAGCCTCTGCATACGTGCAACCTTCACGCCAACGCGAGCACCCATAACGAGTATTGCCACGTATCACACGCCCCTGACGGCACACGGGGCAGAGCATGCCAGCCTTGTTGGTTTTAACCTCATACACCACCTGTTTCGTCATGGTTTTCAGTTCATCCAAGAACTGTTGTGCCGCATATTCACCCCGTTCTATTTCGCGCAGTTTTTTCTCCCATAGTCCCGTCAGTTCAGCCGATTTGAGCAGAGGAGAGATGATGGTATGAATCAGTTCTACACCTACCTCAGTGGCGCGTAGCGATTTACCTTGTTTGACAATGTATTTGCGTTGATAGAGTTTTTCGATGATGGCTGCACGAGTGGAGGGGCGACCAATACCATTTTCTTTCATAGCATCGCGCAGTTCCTCATTGTCAACAGTTTTTCCTGCGGTTTCCATCGCCCGCAATAGAGTGGCTTCGGTATAGTATTTCGGGGGTTGCGTAGTCTTCTCTTGCAATTCTGGAACATGAGGTCCTGACTCGCCTTTGGTAAAAGTGGGCAATGTTTTTTGGTCGGGATTAGATTCATCCTCAGACGCCTCATTCACCGTAGGCTCTACTACCGCTATACTACCGCTAAAAACAGCACGCCACCCTGGTTTCAAAACCTCGCGGCCTGTGACCTTGAAGTTTAAAGTGGAAAGTGGATAGTTGAAAGAAGTTGAGAGTTTAGAGGAGGCTTCGCTACAGTTTAGAGGAACAGAAGCCAGGACGGTAGTGTTGCTCACCTCACACTCGGGGTAGAAAGCAGCGATGAAACGCAGTGCCACCAGGTTATAGACCTTGCGTTCCTGTTCGGTGAGGTTATCGGGGCGTTGTCCTGTAGGAATAATAGCATGGTGATCGGTTACTTTTTTGTTGTCGAATACCTTTTTGGACTTCGGCAATTTAGCGCCTAATAGTGGTGCCACTTGCGGATAAAAATCCTTGATACCTTGCAAGGTGGCAGGCACTTTGGGATAGATATCGTCGGGCAAGTAGGTGGTATCTACACGTGGATAGGTAGTGACTCGTTTTTCATAGAGAGACTGAATGAGTTTGAGCGTCTCGTCGGCAGAGAACGAGAATTTTTTGTTGCACTCAACTTGCAGAGAAGTAAGGTCGAATAGACGCGGTGCATATTCTAGTGCTTTCTTTTTCTCCACCGAAGTGATGGTAAGGGGCTGATTTTTGATTGCAGCCACAAGTGCCTCGCCCTGTTCAAGCGACGTAATGGCATAGTCATCCTCATTTTCCACAGGCAATTGGGCAGAAAAGAGAGTGTCTCTATATTTCGTTTTCAGTTCCCAATAAGTACGAGGGACGAAGTGCTCAATCTCATACTGACGTTTGACCACCAAAGCCAAGGTAGGTGTCTGCACGCGCCCAATAGACAGCACTTGACGTTCCTTGCCTGTGCCTCGCGCGTACCTTATTGTATATGCGCGCGTAGCGTTCATGCCCAGAAGCCAGTCACCAATTGCCCGCATCAGTCCTGCCTCGTAGAGGTGTTGATATTCGGATTGGTCTTTGATTTGTTTAAATCCCTCACGGATAGCCTCTTCGGTCAGCGAATTGACCCATAGCCGTTTGACAGGCACTTTGCAGCCTGCTTTTTGATAGACCCAACGCTGGATAAGTTCACCCTCTTGCCCCGCATCACCACAGTTGATTACTTCGGTGACTTGTGTCATGAGGTTTTTGAGGATATTAAACTGCTTTTGCACGCCCTTATCCTCCATCACTTTGATGCCGAAGCGATCAGGAATCATAGGTAGAGCGGATAGATTCCACTGTTTCCATATTTCCTGATACTCATTGGGATCAAGTAAACCACACAGGTGACCAAAAGTCCAACTAACGAAATAGCCGTTACCTTCCATATAACCATCGTGCTTGGTGGTGGCACCAAGCACGGAGGCTATATACTGACCCACAGAGGGTTTTTCGGCTACGCAAAGTATCATAGATATTCTTTACGGAAGAGATCAAACGCATAGACGCTATAGGGCAATAGCAGTCCCATCAACAACGCCATTAGTGCTACCATCTTCAACTTAGGTGAAACGGGAGTAGGGTCCAATTGTGCCCTATCCACGATTTTGGCAGGCACCGCCTCAGACGCTAGTTGCAGCGCGTTCTCCTCGTGTTTTTCTATTAAATAGAGATATTGTTTTTCCTTGGTTTGTTTGGCACGATTCAGTTCCAAATAGACCCGCTCGGTTTGTGGGATATTCGCCAAACGGCTATCGTATTGTTGCTGCTGTTTGCTCACATGGTTTTTGCGCAAGGACAAGGTGTGGCGTGCCCGCACAATACCTTCTTGAATACCTGTACGTTTTTGGTCTATCTGCTCGGTTTCCTGCTTCACTATTGGATTTTGGTCCGTAGCCGTTTGCAGCATGTGATTGCGGTGGGCAATACGATTGTTGTAATCCTGTATAAGAAGTGCCAACGTAGGGTCGCTTATTCCTAGACTGCCAGGAATCATGGTATAGCGATTAGCAGGGTTGGATAACTGCTCAGCCATAAAGTCTAGAACGGATAGTTCCGACTCGAGTTCAGCCATTTGCTGCTGATAGGCCAATCCTTTTTGTTGATACGTACTGGCTTCTTCGTCCAAATTGGCAATTTGTTGAGTACGTTTATAGGCCTCCAATTGCGCTTCTATGTCCGTCAGTTCTGCTTCCACAATAGAGATACGGGTTTTTAAGAACTGGTCTGTTTGAACAGCAACACGGTTTTTATCTGTTACGGCAGACTGGTTGTATAGGTCCAACAACGTATTGATAGTCGCTATCTCACGGCTGGGGCAGGCTGTAACGGCTGCGAGAGTAATCACATTCGACTCTCTCGACAAGCGATTGACCTTGATGTGTTGCAGTTGCTGCTCTATTGCCACTACACGAGGCATGATTTTTACCCGATAAGAGGCTTTTTGCACCGTATCTGCCAAAGTGATTTGCAGGTGTCCAAACCTGGTAGCGATAGGTTGCGACAGGTCGGAAGTCACAATATGTTCCGAGTGGTGTTCTTGCTTGATGCGGATAGAGGTTGTACCATTTTTGACGCACATTTTGATGGTAGTAGGTATCAACACGGGTTCCATGAACTGCACCTGTAGCTCTTGGCAGGGATATTGTTCCCGCCATGTGCGTTTGCCCTTCTTGTAGTAGTTGGTACATAAGCCTAAACTATCCACCACATGCCCCATCAATTCGCGTGAGCAGAGCATCTTTACCTCATCACCTACTATTTTGTTACCACCCCAGCCCATCATCTGCAGCATTTCGTCCTGACCCGATTTATTGTCGGTTTGGCGTAGCATCAGCACAGCCTCCACCGAGAATTTGGGTGTTTTATGAACAAAATACACCACAGCCAACAAGCCACATACAGCTACACTGATTACGAACCACCACCAGCGATGAAGAGTCCATTGGATAATTTGTTTGATATTCATCTTAAACGGATTTAATGAGAATTAGTGAACCTTGGCAGGATGTAGAGGAGACACATAGACCACATCGCCTTTTTGCAGGTAATAGCAAGGCGAGGTATATAGTTCTTTGGTCAACAAATTGATACGATACTGTTGTATTTGTTCCCCCTGCTGACGTTGCACCATAATGGACTTGCATTTGGCATTGCGGGTGAATCCGCCAGCCTGACCTATGGCTTGTAAGAAGGGCATCGCTTGTTTGATAGATATGCACATGGGGTGATGCACCTCGCCCAATACCGTAATCACGGCATTGGTGATTGAGACTTGCACAATGGCATTATGCACCTGACGGCACACCAACTGTTGCAGGGTGTCTTGGGCTTGCCGTATCGTTTTGCCTGCTAACGACACATTGCCTATCACAGGCAAGGTCACTTTTCCATCTGCATCTACAATGAATTGCGTGCCCGAACTATTGAATGGGGCTATTGCCTCGGCGTTTTGTGCCGAGAAGACAATTTGGAGTTCATCGCCATCTGCGATGGTAAAAGCAGGTACATCTGCCTTAGTCGTAGAGGCAGCATCTCCCTCTAGCAAAGCCATTTGGCGGGGTGTCGCGCACCCCGCCAAAACAGTTACTAATCCTATTAGGACAATTGATTTATGCATATTTAACGTATTACAGCGCCCATTGGAGTGTATATTCTACCCTCTTTTACGATGAATAGTTTACCACCCACCAGCACTTTCTTAGCACCCGATTGTTTGATAGCAGCTACCACTTGTTTTAGATCGCTAGATAGCTCAATAAAGCCTGCTTTACCTTTGGAAATCTCGATGTTAGCCTTATCAGCCGATTTTTGATATTTGGCGATTCGACCTGTCACATACACAAAGTCATTTTCGCAAATCAAACTTGGAATTTCACATTTATAGGCTTGGAAGTCACCATATTGACCCTGCACATCGTGCATATACCATGTGGCAGTATCTCTATCCATTTGGCGGTTCACATCTACAATATAGCCCACTACGGTGTATTCTTCTGGGGTCTCAACGGTTTGTCCCACCTGAGCTTGCAAAGCCTCACCGATAGCCATTGCTTCAGCCACCGTGATTGCGCCCTCTGGACGAACCTCAAGTTGTGGATTACGTGGACGTTGTGTGTTGCTGCCGCTCAAGCGATAGATATCGCCCTTTGACATTTGAGCACAATTACCCTTTGCATAGTATGTAAACCCGTCTTTGCCTGTATTGCGCACTACCACATAGTCACCCTTGACAATAGAGTCTAGATTTTGGGTATAGCATAGATATGCGCTAAAAGTACCTTGACTAGCTTTGGCATCGTCTGCCATATAAAGACTTTGTTGGGTACGACCATTTATTTTTTGGAAACCAGTAGCATAGCCACGTACATAGAAATTGGTCATATCAGCATTGCTACCTAGCGTCTTAGCATATTGCAACGCTTGCGTACATGTGATGGTGTCGCCATCTTTTGGCACATAAGGCACATCATCGCTGAGTTTGAATTGCTCGTAGGTATCAAAATCCAAACCCGACAAGTTGTAAACAGTATCTAGGTGATAGAGCACACTATTCAGCGAGAAGTCAGCTTTCACAGTATATTTGTTGTTCACCTGACCTGCCTCTTCTACATAGCCCAGTTCCACCGATCCACTTACAGGACCTTCACCATCTACAAAACTGCTATCGTTTTGGTAGTTCTTCACTGTATATTTACCAGCTATACCTTTGGCAGCAACGGTGTTGATAATCATGTGCAGAGCATTGTCGTAATCCTCCTCACTCGTCTTGGAGAGAATCAGTTCATATTTATAGCGCACACCATCAAATGCTGCGCCCCATTGTCTAGCACCCACACCAAATTTGAAAATAGAATTGGCTTCAATTAGTTGGGTCTTGCCCAACATTTTTGCGTAGTAGCCACTTGATATTTCATCTACATCGGTTGTTGCATCTTTATAGTGCATCAATCCATCTGCAAACATCAAAACAGTGTCACTATAGGCAAATGGAATATCCTCTGCGCTAGCCCAGTTGGTGGAGTTGCCATCTTTGTAGATCTTATAGCCTTCGATAGTATCTAACTCATTGTCGATATCGCGCATCCAAACGATAGCATATCCTGGCCACGAGTTACCAAAATTAGGGTTGGAAACCACACCTTTTACATAGTGTGACTTATTCATCAGCAGTTTGCCATCTTCGCCTTTCACACTATCTCTGATTAGTCGTTTAGCTTCGCTAACCGAGATGGTATCAGGAGTCCAAGGATTGGGGATGTACGAGGTTTCTGCCTTATAAAAAGACACTTTTTTGTACGCATCAGCCGAAGCAGTACTCGATTTATAATAGCGGAAACGCATATTATTAGCGCCCGAAGTTGAGTTAAATACGAACAATTTGCTATTGGATGTCACGGTAACCAATCCTTCGGCCAAAGCCAATGTGTTCAAAACAGGGTCTATGGAAAAAACGAGTCCGTTATCGTTAGTCGTTTTACCACCCATAAATTTCCCCTGCTCCACCAGTTTGAGGGTGTAACCACCTGTCATCGCTGCTATTTCAACCACGCAAGTGTTATACTCACCTGTTATCACTCCATCAGCAGCCGTTACTTTGACATAATCGTGCCCCTCATCCTTACCATTAAATACCAAAACAGAATCTCCTGCATCCCAAGCCAAAAGATATTGACCGCTCCAATCCTCAGGAGCCGAAGTTACTTTAACGAACTTGTTGGCACTCATTGTGGCAGCCATCACAAGTACCACTAACATTACTGAAATTTTTTTCATAGGAATATAAATTTTAATTGTATTATTTTGCATTTATTATTTCACACGTTCACCTGCCATATTGAATAGGTGTCCATTATGCATAATCAACACTTTGTGTTGCAGCATCAGTTTCTTCACGTTCACATTAGCGGGCAGCTCCATCAAAGCTGATGGAGAGATGTGAGTAACGGTAGCGTTCACCACTTCCAAAATAGTCTTGCCCTGCTTAGAAATATATTTCTGCAATTTACCAACTACTTGAACATAATCGCCTTTGGTCAAAGCGCGATCAACCGTTGGATGATAAACTTCCAAGTCGGAACGACCACCAGCTTCTTCTACCAAGTAGAAATCACCACTACTTTCAAACAACGTACCCACATAACCTTTTATAGTGTATGTTACAGTTGTTGTCTCATTATCAGCCAATGCTCTAGCAATAGCCTCTGCTTCTGCTATAGTGATCTCTTGCCCAACAGGAGTTGGAGGAGTTGGGGTGCCGCCACCATCGGTTAGAGTAATCTCCTCGTAGGTGTCACCATTGTATGCATAAACCTCCATATTATTAAGTGTCCATGTATAGGTCTTACCGTCTTCGCCTACAAAACTGCCTACAAAATTATACACACCTGTGCTAACGCAAGTAACGGTCAAACTGCCGACGGGCACCTCTTCGTCGGTATATACGCCGCTTGCCTCGTCATCAGTTTCAAAATAACCTGCGTCATAAGCTGTCCAAGTACCTGCAATCTTGGTTCCAGCAGTTGTACTCTCGTTGCAAACAAAATATACATACGGGGTTACAATGTAGTTTTCCTCATCCAAATCGTTGTAGAAATCAAATGACCAATAATCGCCATACGTTTCGTCTTCATAGAAGATAGCATCTACATAGTTCAAACCTGTGACAGTAACATCTCCACTTGGAGTTGGAGGAGTTGGAGGAGTGTCGCCACCTTCACCATACACCACAATCTGAGTCAAAATGCGTTGTCCCTTAGTACCTAGTGCAAAAGTGATCGAACTAGCCGAACCTGTCCACACATCGGTTTTGGGATCGTCTATAGAAGTCGAAGTACCTCCACTAACCAAATTTCCCGTACTAGCAGACAAAGTAGCATAATCCTTACTGCCTTGTTTGGTAAATGTTAATTCCACGCCTGTAATAGACGCACCCGAAATAGTAATGACATTATCCACATACATACGCACCTCATTAGCTTGGGTGGTATAATTAACTACTGCTGCAGGAGCTTGTTTATTAGGATTATCACCTACTCCCAACTCCACCGTAAAGCCATCTTTGGTTTGTGGTGCTACCGAAGTGCTATACGTAAACGTTGTAGCTGCCATCATTGCACTAGTTGCTAAAACTAGCATCGTCAATAAAGAGAATAATTTTTTCATGATAAAATATTGTTTTTTGTGTATAAGAAAAGATTCTTTAGAATCGTTTGCGAGTGCAAAGATACACTTTTTTTATCACATACGCAACAAAAAAAAGTGTTTTTTCGCAAAAATTGCATTTTTAGTCAATTCGAGTTCCCAACACACTCCATTTCCCATTCCCTTGTTCCATTACTAATTGACTGTTTTTCAAGCACTTCATTGCTGTTCTAGTTATCGCCTTTGGCTCTTTTATTCCTGTTGGTTCTACTCCTAGGGCTTCTTCCCACGTGGTGGCTACACGAATGCCATCTACTATTATCCATCCATCGTTATCAAACCCACGCAACAACAAATTGGCAGGACAGATATCTGCTACACTGCTATCACACAGCGGACCCACATCAGGCAATATTGGTTCCGCATCGCACACATTGCCAAGCACATAGAGTGACGTCTCATCGTTATTCGTTCCCGCTTTGATTGCATATTTCAGCACCAGCAAATAAACGCGTTGCCCATCTAGTTCCATTGCCGCATACCCCGATGCCGATTCCGAGGGAGCAGCTACCGAAATACCCAGTTGGTTGTTGGCATTTACCAGCACACGACCATTCTCGTTGTAATGAGCATTATCTACCAGATTATCGCGCAGCGAGACTATCCAACCTCCCTTGCCAACGGGTAGCGCCAGTTGTATCATCATCGCCACATACACATCGCCCGATGTGATTGTACGGGGCAATTGAATATGAGGTATAGCGCTACTGCTCTTACTATCTATCAGCACGCCATTACCTATACCCGATTGAGCATAACCCTTCAATTCCAATCCGTTGGTAATCGATAGTCTGTCATCGCCCCCTGCCCACTGTAAATACCAATTGCCGCAAGCCGATAGAGCTGTGCCTATGGGGTAATTAAAATCTTCTACCAACAACACTTCTGCTCGCGCTGCCAGACTGCATAGCAACACTATGCTTAAAACTATTCTACGCATCCTATTCTCTTTTATTGTTATTTTCTAGGCAAAGGTACACTTTTTTTTGCATATTCCAAAATATTTTTGTATTTTTGCGCAAATTTTGTTCGTTATGGCTAAAATTCTTGTAATTGATGATGAGCGTGCTATCCGAAATACGCTAAAGGAGATTTTGGAGTTTGAAGGCTATGAAGTAGCCCTGGCCGAAGATGGTCAAGTAGGCGTAGATATGGCGCATGCCCAGACTTTCGACCTTATCTACACCGATGTGAAAATGCCTGGCAAAGACGGCATGGAAGTGCTGGATGCTTTGGTTGGCGCGTGCCCTATTGTGATGATTTCGGGACATGGCAATATAGAGACTGCCGTAGAGGCCCTCAAAAAAGGAGCTTTCGACTTTATCGAAAAACCGCTGGATCTCAATCGCCTGTTGGTCACCACCAAAAACGCCCTAGAGCACAACGATTTGAAAGCGCAGATACAGAGCAAAAGCGAAGAAATTAAGACCTTGAAACAAAAAGTAGCGGAGAAAGACCAGATGATAGGTGCTTCGCCTGCCATTATGCGCGTGCGCGAAGTAATAAACAAGGTTGCGCCCACCGAGGCACGTGTGCTCATCACTGGTAGCAACGGCACAGGCAAAGAGGTGGTGGCACGGCTGCTGCACAAACATTCCGCTCGCGCCGCAGCACCTATGGTTGAGGTCAACTGTGCTGCTATACCAAGTGAGTTGATTGAATCAGAATTATTTGGGCACATGAAGGGGTCATTTACGGGTGCTATCAAAGACCGTGCTGGCAAGTTTGAACAAGCCGACGGAGGCACACTTTTCCTAGACGAGATAGGCGATATGTCGCTGGCTGCCCAAACCAAAGTACTGCGTGCTCTACAGGAGAACGAGATTACTCGTGTGGGGTCGGACAAAGCTATCAAAGTGAATGTGCGCGTGCTGGCTGCTACCAACAAAGATCTAGTCCAAGAAATTGCCGAAGGGCGTTTCCGCGAGGACCTGTTCCACCGTCTGAATGTGATACCCATACACATCCCATCGCTCGACGAGCGCAAAGACGATATTCCCCTGCTGGTGCAGTATTTCCTAGAGCAGATATGTGGTGAGCAAGGCATCCGTACCAAACAATTCACCTCTGATGCTATCCTCGCCCTACAACAACGCACCTGGCCTGGCAACATCCGCGAGCTGCGCAATGTAGTGGAGCGTCTAATCATCCTTACTGGCGACAACATCACTGCCCAAGACGTACATGATTTTGCATAGTCTATCCATATTGAACTACAAAAATATCCGTGAAGCTAATCTTAGTTTCTCGGATAAAATCAATTGTTTCGTGGGACTGAACGGACAGGGCAAAACCAATCTGCTAGATGCAATCTATCTGCTCTCTTTCACCAAATCTGCTTTCAGTTTGATAGACAGTCAAAACATCACCCACAATGAAGATTTGGCACTGGTACAAGGCCTTTACAACCACGACACACAGGTGTCATGTGGTCTTAAACGTGGGCAGAAAAAGCAGTTCCGTTTAGACAAAACCGATTATAAACGTCTTATCGATCATATCGGACTTATCCCCCTCGTCATGGTTAGTCCAGAAGATAGTGAACTCATAGCCGAAGGCAGCGACGAGCGACGCAAATTCATGGATATGGTTATCGCCCAGCAGGACAAACCTTATCTGGAACATCTTACCCGCTACAATGCCTTGCTCAAACAGCGCAATGCTTTGCTCAAGCAATATGCCGATACGCCCGACGTGCCATGGGACTTGTTTGAAGTACTCGAGCAGCAAATGATTCCCCTTGCAGAGGGTATCTACAACAAACGCAACCTTTTCATCGACCAATTCATACCTCTGTTCCAATCTATCTATACCGAGATAGCCAATGGGCAAGAGCAGGTCTCGCTGCGCTATGTATCCCAATTGCAGGACCGCCAACTCTCTGAGGCTTTCGTGCGTACACGTCAACGCGACCTCATTCTTGGGTGGACTAGTCAAGGTATCCACAAAGACGATATTGAAATGATGCTAGGTGACTACCCCCTCAAACGCGTGGGCAGTCAAGGGCAGCAAAAAACCTACCTTCTCGCTATGAAACTCGCCCAAGCACTGTTTTTGGGCAAACCTATCTTGCTACTGGATGATATCTTTGACCGATTAGACTCTGAACGTGTAGAGCGCATCGTTCGTTTGGTTCAATCCGACCGCTTTGGGCAGATTTTCATCACCGATACCGACCGTCAGCACCTTACCCAGTTGCTCGGTCAAACCGATGCCCGTATTTTTCATGTAGAAAAAGGAATTATCCAATGAAAAAGACTCTTTTAACTATATTAACTCTCGGGCTTCTTTCAACTTTCAACTTTCAACTTTCAACTGCCCAGATTCCTTTCCGAGGTGCATGGATTGCTACCGTGGCCAATATCGACTGGCCTACGCCCGAAGCTGTAGGCAACGATTCGTTGCAACAGGCCGAGTTAATCGTCATTCTCGATTCGCTGCATGCCATCGGTATCAATGCCGTTATTTTTCAGGTGCGTCCTACAGCCGATGCACTCTACAAGAGCGAATTAGAGCCTTCCTCCCATTGGTTAACAGGCAAACAGGGACGCGACTTAACCTACGACCCGCTTGAGTGGGCTGTTGCCCAATGCCACAAGCGCGGCATGGAGTTGCACGCGTGGCTCAATCCTTATCGGGTTAATATCGCCAATATGGACACATCGCTTCTCGCGCCCAACCATCTGTTGCGGCAGCACCCCGATTGGTTCTGGCGCTATGGCACCCAGTGGTATTTCAACCCTGCCCTGAGCCAAACACGCGACTGGATATGTATGGTAGTGGACGATATCGTTTGTCGCTACGACATCGATGCCATCCACATGGATGACTATTTCTACCCCTATCCTATTGCGGGCAAGTCGCTGCCCGATGGGGCTGATTTCCGTCGCAACCCTAGAGGATTCACCGACATACGCGACTGGCGACGCGACAATGTCAACCTTACCGTGCAAGCTATCTCCGAGACGATTCGTCGTGCCAAACCACAAGTGCAGTTCGGTATCTCGCCTTTTGGTATCTACCAAAGCGATGGATCTACCCTTAGCAACTACTCCGACCTCTATGCCGATGTACTCTATTGGGTCAAGCAAGGGTGGATAGACTATGTCATTCCTCAGCTCTATTGGGCTATCAGCAGCACCAAAACCGACTATGCCTCCCTCGCTCGTTGGTGGGCACAAGCGGTAGATGGTTGCTCTCTCTACATCGGCATGGCTCCCTATCGCCTGGGCAGCAAAGGAGCATGGAGCAACGGCAATGAGATAGCCCGTCAGATGCGACTCAACCGCACTATACCAGGCATATCGGGCGAGTGCTTCTACTCTACCCGTCCTCTTCTGAAAAATCCGCGTCACGTGTGTGATAGCATTCACTCTATTTACAATGAATAATCTTCTTTTGCTCTTTCTCCTCCTGCCTCAGGTATGGGACTTTGGTGGCGATAGGCTACCTGACATGCACAACATGCTCTCCGTAGAGGAGATCAATTCGTGGTTTCCCCGCCACCCCAATGGGTCTATGTCGGCCAATCTGCTTACCTTCACCGCGTCCGATTCGGTCAACCTGAGCTACTACACCCACAATGCCCATAACCATCGTCTGCGTACAGTCAACCCTCTGCTCACCCACACCGATGAGAAAAAGGGCTACGATGCCCGTGGACACCTCTATCGTGGGTTCATCTATTCCAATGCCAATACCGACCCTGAGGTCTATATCCAGCAATTCTTTCACATGGGCGACACCATCTGCTACTATGTCATGTCCAATGGTCGCCCCGAGACCTATCGTTTCCAACTGGCGGATAGCAGCTACTACACCACGCTGCCCTATTCGGGTGGCAAACTTGTGGAGTGCCTGCGTTTTGTCTGTCCCAAAGA
>JAKSNM010000036.1 GCA_024399785.1 Paludibacteraceae bacterium | reverse complement strand
AACAATCGCGAGTGGTTCGCTGCCAACAAAGAACGCTATCTTGCTATTCGTGCCAAATTAGAGTCATTTACCGCTCAATGGGTGGCTCAACTGCGCCAAATGGACCCAGAAATAGAGCCTCTCCAACCCAAAGATTGTCTCTACCGTATCTATCGAGACACCCGTTTTTCCAAGGACAAAACGCCCTATAAACATTGGATGGGAATCTATGTGGCTAAACATGGCGGTCGTCGCTCACCTTATGGGGGCTATTATCTGCATTTGCAGCCTGGCCAATGCCTCTTTGCCGGGGGTATTTGGTGTCCAGAACCTGAATTGCTCAAGCGGCTGCGTCAAGATGTGTACGACAATGTGGACGAGATAGAGCAGATATTCGCTCGCCCAGAGGTCAACACCTATTTCTCTACGTTTGAAAGCGAAGATAATTACAAAAAAGTGCCAACGTCTTTTCTTAGTGCCAACCCCTCTTATCCGCACGATTGGCCACATGCCGATTGGCTGAAATATAAGTCCTATAATTTTTCTTGTCCCTTGTCCGACGATTTGGTGGCACAGCCTGATTTTCTGGACCAACTCATGCTTCGTTGCCGTGCAGCCAAACCAATCAACGATTTTCTCAACTATACGCTAGACAATCCCGATTAAGCCAATAATAAAGGGAAAATGCAAGAAAAATACGGAAAAATTTGCATATTCCAAAAAAAAATTGTACCTTTGCAGCGTCAATTGAATGAGGGGACCCGAACAGGTTCCCTCAATTCGTACAAATAAGCGTAGTTATGATCTCAATCGAACAAGTAAAAAAAATGGTGGAAGACTATCTGAAAGATAGCGATTATGAGTTGCAGACTCTCCAAATAGACTCGGACCACAATATCTTAGTGGAAATCGATCGTTTGGGCATAGTGGATGTAGATGACTGTGCAGCCCTCAACCATTATTTGGTGGAGCAATTAGGCGACATGGAAGATTATAGTCTGGAGGTTGGTAGCGTTAGTTTGACCGATCCGTTCAAGTCGAAGATACAATACCAAAAGAACCTGGGTCACAATGTAGTGGTGACCGACCAGGACGGCAAGAGACATAGCGGACAACTGATTTCGGTAGATGAGGAGACTTTTATGATTGAAGCAAAAGAAACACTCACCTTCCGCTACGACGAAGTGAAAAAAGTAATTTATAATATAACATTTTAACGAAAATGGCAAAAACAACAGAGTCAATCAACTTGATTGACATTTTCTCCGAGTTCAAGGAACTCAAAGGCATTGACCGCCAAACCTTTATCAATGTATTGGAAGACAGCTTCCGCAGCGTGATTGCAAAAATGTATGGCACCGATGCCAACTACGATGTGATTATCAACCCCGACAAAGGTGACCTGGAAGTTTATCGCAACCGCCTTGTTATGGAGGACGGCGATGTAGCCAACCCCGACAACCAAGTGGAGTTGTCCGAGGCACGCAAGGTGGATCCTGAAATAGAAGTGGGCGAAGATTTTACCGACAAGGTCGAGTTCGCCAGCTTTGGTCGTCGTATGATTCTTAACCTGCGTCAGACTCTTTCTTCCAAGATTCTGGAACTGCAAAAAGAGAACCTCTATCTGCGCTATTCAGATATGTTGGGTCAAGTGGTTTCGGGCGAACTATACCAAGTGTGGAAAAAAGAAATGCTTCTGCTTGATGAGGACAACAACGAACTCTATTTGCCTAAACAAAATCAGATTCCAACCGATTTCTACCGCAAAGGCGATACCGTTCGTGCGGTGGTAGTGCAAGTTGATAATAAGAATCAAAACCCCAAAATCATCCTGAGTCGTACTAGTCCATTGTTCTTGCAACGTCTCTTTGAGCAAGAGGTACCAGAGGTGCATGATGGCCTGATTGCTATCAAAAACATCGCTCGTATCCCTGGCGAACGCGCCAAAGTGGCTGTGGAGAGCTTCGACGAGCGCATTGACCCCGTGGGCGCGTGCGTAGGTATAAAAGGTGCACGTATACATGGTATCGTACGCGAGTTGCGTAACGAGAATATAGATGTTATCAACTATACCAGCAATATTAATCTGTTTATCCAACGTGCCTTGGCTCCTGCCAAGATATCGTCTATGACGGTTGATGAGGAGGCCAAACATGCTGATGTCTATCTCAAACCCGATGAGGTCAGCCTGGCTATCGGTAAGGGTGGTTTCAATATTAAACTGGCATGCATGCTAACGGGCTATCAAATAGATGTTTATCGTGAGATGGATGAGCAAGATTTAGAAGATATCTACTTGGACGAATTCAACGATGAAATCGATCAATGGGTACTGGATGCCTTCAAAGCAATGGGACTAGATACCGCCAAAGCTGTGCTGGCTAAATCAAAAGAAGAACTAATCAAGGGTACCGACCTGGAAGAAGAAACCGTTGACAATGTCATCGAGGTGCTCAAAGCTGAATTTGCAAACGACTAAAAACAATCAATTATGGCAATTAAACTTATCAAAGCTTGTAAAGAACTCAATATCGGCATGTCCACCGCCGTTGAATTCTGTGCTAAGCAGGGTAAAGAAATCGCCACCGATCCCAACACGCGTATCGATGATGACCTTTACTTGCTTCTAGCCAAGGAATTTAATAAGGATATGGCCCTAAAATTGGAAGCCGAACAACAGGCCCAACAGCGTCAGGAACGCGAAATGCCCGCATCGGTTAGTGTTGAACCCAAACCTGCACCCGCACCTGAGCCCAAACCAGAGCCTGAGCATATCAAAACCGAGGTGCCTCAACCTAAAGTGTTGGGTAAGATTGACCTTGAACACAAGGCGCAACCTGCACAACCTGCTAAGCCCGCTCAGCCCGTTGAACCAGTTCAACCTGCAGAGCCTGCTCAGCCTGCCAAGTCTGCTCAACCTGCTGAGCCAGCCAAACCTGCTGAGCCTGTTCTGGCTAAGACGTCGGGTGACAAGGCTGCAGCCGCTGCTGCCGCTGCCGCTTCGCAGATAAAAGTGCTTGGTAAGATTGACCTCAGCGCAATCAACCAGGCTACTCACCCTACCAAGAAAACCAAGGAGGAGAAGAAAAAAGAACGCCAAGAGCGTGAGCAACAACGTAAGGCACAACAACAATCCGCAGCCAACAATGGTGGACAAAACAAAGGCGATAATGCGGGACAAAATGGCGCTTCTGATGGTGAAAAACGGAAACGTGAACGTATCCGTCAGGGTAGAGTAGATGTTAACGATGCACGCAACCAAAAAGGAGGCAAGAAAAAAGATAAACGCTCCTTTAAGGTTGAGATAGATGATGACGAGATACGTCGTAATGTGAAGAATGTCAATGCTTCTCTCAACGAACGTCATAGCAAATCGGCTACATCTATCCACAAAAATGAACGCCGTAAACAGGAGCAGCAAAAGCGTGAGGAAGAACGTGCTGAACAACAGGCACAATCTACTGTACTCAAACTGACCGAGTTTGTTACGGCCAACGACCTCGCCACGATGATGAATGTGCCCGTTACCAAAGTTATTGGTACGTGTATGATGCTGGGCGTTATGGTTTCTATCAACCAACGTCTCGATGCCGAGACAATCAACCTAGTGGCTGAGGAGTTTGGTTTCACTACCGAATATGTCTCGGCCAAGGTTACCGAGGAGATTAACGCCGATGAGCAGATCAACGATGCAGATATCGAGGAGCGCTGTCCTATTGTTACCGTGATGGGACACGTTGACCACGGTAAAACCTCTTTGCTTGACCATATCCGCAATACCAATGTCATCGCGGGTGAGGCAGGTGGTATTACCCAACACATCGGTGCATATAATGTCAAGTTGAAGAGCGGTCGTCACATCACGTTCCTGGATACTCCTGGTCACGAGGCCTTTACTGCCATGCGTGCCCGTGGTGCCAAAGTAACCGATATAGCTATCATCATTGTGGCAGCCGACGATGCCGTTATGCCACAAACCATTGAGGCTATCAACCACGCACAGGCGGCTGGTGTCCCTATGATTTTTGCAATCAACAAATGCGATAAACCTGGTGCTAATCCCGATAAAATCAAGGAGCAACTATCCAACATGAATATCCTTGTAGAGGATTGGGGTGGCAAATACCAATCGCAGAATATCTCTGCCAAGTCAGGCGAAGGCGTATTTGAACTCTTGGAAAAGGTTCTTCTCGAAGCCGATATGCTTGAATTAAAAGCCAACCCTAAACGTCGTGCCAAAGGCTCTATTATTGAATCTACCTTGGACAAAGGACGTGGCTATGTGGCTACTATCCTGGTAGCAGATGGCACACTTCACATGGGTGATATCGTATTGGCAGGTACGTTCCACGGCAAGATTAAGGCTATGTTTAACGAACGCGGACAGAAGATTCAACAAGCCTTGCCAGGCGAACCTGCTGTTATCTTGGGCTTGAATGGTGCTCCGCAGGCGGGTGATGAGTTCAATGTCTTGCCTACCGAACAGGAGGCGCGCGAGATAGCCAATAAACGTGAGCAACTACAGCGTGAGCAGTCTCTACGTACCAAGAAACACCTTGGTTTGGATGAGATTGGTCGTCGTTTGGCTATTGGCGACTTCAAGGAGATTAACCTTGTGGTTAAGGGCGATGTGGACGGTTCCGTAGAGGCGCTGTCTGATTCGCTGATCAAACTCTCTACCGAGAATATACAAGTCAATGTGATTCATGGTGCCGTAGGTGCTATCTCTGATAGCGATGTCCTATTGGCGGCTGCGTCCAACGCTATTATTGTGGGCTTTAACGTCCGTCCTACGGCTACGGCACGCAAGATGGCAGAGGATCAAGAGGTGGATATACGTATTTACAGCATTATCTACGATGCTATCGAGGAACTCAAGGCTGCTATGGCTGGTATGCTATCGCCCGATGTCAAAGAGGAGGTTACGGCTACGCTCGAAGTCTTGCAGACTTTCCATATATCCAAAGTGGGTACGATTGCGGGCTGTATTGTGCGTGAGGGTAAGGCCAAACGTAGCAATAAGTGCCGCGTCATCCGTGACGGTATCGTTATTCATACGGGTGAACTATCCAGCCTCAAACATGGCAAGGACGATATCAAAGAGATTGGTCTTAACCAAGAGTGCGGTCTTAGCATTAAAGCCTTCAACGACGTGGTCGAGGGCGATATGATTGAGACGTTCGAAACGATTGAAGTGGCTAAGACTCTATGACCCTGCTATTGATTTTTCTGCTAGGCGCGATGGCCATATCGTTTCTATGCTCTACGCTAGAATCGGTATTGATGACTACTACGCTCTCGTTCATCACCTTGCGTGAGAACGAGGGCTATCGCCCTGCCCAGTTGATGAAGCATTACAAGACCGAACCAGAGAAACCCCTGGCGGCTATCCTTTCCCTCAACACGATTGCCAATACAGTTGGCGCGGCTGGGGTAGGGCAGCAGGCCAATATACTCTTTGGCAGCCAGTGGTTTGGACTAGTCTCGGCCATTGTTACGTTGCTCATCCTTGTCTTTTCTGAGATTATCCCTAAAACCATCGGCACTACTTATTGGAAATCGCTTATGGGTTTCACTGCAGGTGCGATTAGGATACTCATCGTTGCCATGTATCCCTTCGTTAAGTTTATTGAGTGGATTTCTAAACTTTTCCCACAAAACGATGAAGTTGCTGTTAGTCGTGAAGAGGTGATTGCAATGGCTACTGTGGGTGAAGAGGAGGGTGTGATTGAACAGGATGAGAACACTATTATCCGCAATGTGATGCGCCTAGATGATGTCAAGGCATCTGATGTTATGACGCCTCGTGTTGTGGCAGCTATTGCTCCCGAGACCATGACACTAAAGGACTATTACGATTGCGACGACTACGACCATTTTTCACGTATCCCTGTCTATTTGGATTCGCCTGAGTATATCACGGGTTATGTGATGCGTGACGATGCGTTGGAGGATTTGGCGGATGACCATTTTTCCAAGACCTTGGCGGAAATTAAACGTCCTTTGTTGCAGTTTAACGAGCATATGTCTATTGGAGATATCTTCGACCGCATGCTAAAAGAGAAATCACAAATCGGAGTTGTGATTGACGAGTATGGTTGTTTCCAAGGTATCTTGACCTTAGAGGATGTTATTGAAACTATCTTTGGTTTGGAGATTATTGACGAGAACGACCAATTTGCTGATATGCAGCAGTATGCGCGTGAGCGTTGGCGCCAGCGCCAGTCTCGTTTCCGCCAACCGCTTCCCAAAGCCCAAAACAAAAAGAAATAGCCACTTGATTCAAGTGACTATTTTTTTTATAATATGGCGAAATCTAGCACATCTTTTATCGTTTGCACGTAGTGGAATGTCAGTCCATTCAAATAGATCTGTGGTATTTCCTCTACGTCCTTGCGATTGTCTTCACATAGGATAAGGTCGGTTATCCCTGCACGTTTGGCAGCTAGGATCTTCTCCTTTACACCACCTATCGGCAGCACCTTTCCCCGCAAGGTCATCTCACCTGTCATCGCTATACGCGCACGTACTTTACGTTTGGTAAAAGCGCTTACCATAGCGGTGGTCATTGTGATGCCTGCACTGGGTCCGTCTTTTGGAATAGCCCCTTCTGGCACATGCAGATGTACCGACTGTGTCTCTATGTCCTTGGTTTTAATGCCTAACTCCTCCGCATGCGCTTTGATATAACCTAAGGCTATCGTGGCGCTCTCTTTCATCACATCGCCCAGATTACCCGTCAGGGTGAGGGTAGGTTGCTTCGACGGACTAAGGCTTGTCTCGATAAAGAGAATCTCACCACCTACTTGTGTCCACGCCAATCCTGTCACTACTCCCACTGTGTCGTTGTTTTCATACGCATCTTTTGTATAGCGTTTCTTACCCAGGTAATTTACTACATCCTCATGGGTTAGAGTGGGGTTATAGTCCTCTCCTAAGGCCATTTTAGTCACTACCTTGCGGCATAGACTGGCTATTTGACGTTCCAGATTACGTACACCCGACTCACGGGTATAGTCCTCTATCAGTTGCTCCAATACAGCCTCGGTCAGTATCATCTGCTCGGCTTTCAATCCGTGGTTATTCAGTTCTTTGGGCAATAGATGACGCAAAGCAATCTGCTCTTTCTCCTCCATCAGATAGCCCGTCATCTCTATCAACTCCATACGGTCGAGTAGGGGACGAGGTATGCTGTCCAGACTATTGGCTGTGGCTATAAACAGCACCTTAGACAGGTCGTAATCAACATTGAGGAAATTGTCGTGAAAACTTGTGTTCTGCTCGGGGTCCAATACCTCTAACAGGGCCGATGTGGGGTCTCCCTTATAGTCTGCGCCTATCTTATCAATCTCATCTAGCACAAACACAGGGTTGGAACTCTGCACTTTCTGTATGTTTTCTATTATACGTCCAGGCATAGCACCTATGTAGGTGCGTCTATGGCCGCGTATTTCCGCCTCGTCGTGCAATCCGCCCAGGGATATACGTGCGTATTTACGTCCTAGAGCCGTGGCTATTGATTTACCCAAACTTGTCTTACCCACACCAGGAGGGCCCCACAAGCATAGGATAGGGGTCTTGGCATGTGCAGCACCAGTCTCATGCAACTGTTTCTGTACGGCCAAATACTCCAAGATACGTTCTTTCACCTTATCCAAGCCATAGTGGTCGCCATCCAGCACCTCTTTGGCATGTTTGATGTCGTAGTTATCCTCTGTATATTCGCCCCAAGGCAGGTTGAGCAGGGTGTCCAGATAGTTCTGCTGGGTAGAGTAGTCTGGCGCATGATTGGACATCCGTTGCAGTTTTTTCAACTCTTCCTCAAACAACTTAGCCACGTTCTCGCCCCATTTCTTGTTCTTGGCTTTCTCCTTCATCTCCTGCACCACTTGGGCACCTGTGTCGCCTAGTTCTTTCTGAATGGTCTCGATTTGGCGATGCAGGTAGTATTCGCGCTGCTCTTTGTCCAAATCTTCTTTGGTTTTGTTTTGGATATCTGCCTTCATTTGCAGCATCTGCACCTCTTTATTCAGCAGTTCCAATAGGCGATAAGCGCGATTGCCGAGGTTATCAAATCCCAATAATTCCTGTTTGTCCTCTATCTTAAAACCAAAGTTGACGCATATATAATTAATTAAGGTGTAGGGGTTGTTGATGTTCCGTAGCGTCATCCCAGCCTCAGGTGGGGTATTGTCAGACTGACGTACCACACTCATGGCTTGCTCTTTTATGCTGCCACATATTGCCAAAAACTCTTTATCATCCTTGTTTGGTGCCGTTTCTTCCAATGGGTGTACCTTGGCTTGTATATTGCCTTGACTGGACGTGGTGAATTCATCTACGTGTATGCGGTCAAAACCTTCTAGTATCACCATCAGTCCCGAACCGTCCAATTCAATCACTTTCAGCACGCGTGCTGCTGTGCCGAGGGTATAGAGGTCTTTGGCTGTAGGTTCTTGCACATTTTGTTCGTGTTGGCAACATACAGCTATTCCTTTTTCTTGCTCGTAGGCATTACGGACCAATTTCTGAGATTTAGGACGACTGACAGCAACGGGCAATAATACACCAGGGAACAATACCATGTTCCGTAGTGGCAGTACCTCTAGTATATCGCCATCATTTATCTTGATGGGTTCAGCCGCATCATTACCATCCAAAATAGGGATGATTTGCGCACCACCATGATTCTCGTTATTTCCTAATGCTACACTATACCTCATTTTATATTATTTTACATAACGCGAATTATGTGCGTTTCTGTATTTATTGTTTTGCGGGTCGTAAATCAAGCATGAGCTCATCTAGTTGGATTTGGTCAATCACCCCAGGAGCGCCGAGCATCACATCTCTGCCTTGGTTGTTCTTTGGGAAAGCGATGCAGTCACGTATGCTGTCCAGTCCAGCAAAGATACTAACCAAACGATCCAGACCGTAAGCCAAACCTCCGTGAGGTGGCGCACCATATTTGAAGGCGTTCATCAAGAAACCAAACTTGGTTTGCGCTTGTTCGGGTGTGAAGCCTAGTATTTCAAATATTTTCTCTTGCAATTTAGCATCGTGGATACGGATGGAGCCACCGCCCACTTCGCAACCGTTTATGACGCAGTCGTATGCGTTGGCACGTACTGCAGCTGGGTCGGTATCCAGCAAAGGTATATCCTCGGGTTTAGGACTGGTAAACGGATGGTGCATGGCCATGAGACGTTGTTCCTCGTCGCTCCACTCATACATTGGGAAATCGATTACCCACAGGCAACTAAATTTCTTGGGGTCACGTAAACCGAGCTGACGGCCCATTTCCAGGCGCAATTCGCTGAGTTGTTTGCGGGTTTTCATAGCGTCTTCACCGCTTAGAATCAGTATCAAATCGCCCTCTTCGGCTTGCATGGCTTTTTTCACCTCTTGCAGTACCTCTTGGCTGTAGAACTTATCTACACTCGATTTCACATTGCCGCCCTCCTCTACTCTAGCATATACCATGCCTTTGGCACCTATCTGACTACGTTTTACATAGTCGGTCAGTCCGTCCAATTGCTTTCTGGTATAGCTGGCGCATCCTTTGGCGCAGATACCACCTATGTAATTAGCGCTATTGAATACGCTAAATTTCTCCTCTTCGGGTTTGGCATTCTCGGCTTTGTGGAAGATATCGTGCAGTTCTACAAAGGTCATTCCGAAGCGTGTATCGGGCTTGTCGGAACCATAATATTTCATGGCATCTGCCCAAGTCATACGTGGTAATGTGGGGATATCTATATTGAGAATAGACTTGAATAAGTGTTTAATCATCCCTTCGAACATGTTTAGTATGTCCTCTTGTTCAATAAAGGACATCTCGCAGTCTATCTGGGTAAACTCGGGTTGGCGGTCGGCACGCAGGTCCTCATCGCGGAAACATTTCACGATTTGGAAATAGCGATCAAAGCCACTGACCATCAGCAATTGTTTTAGTGTTTGTGGTGACTGAGGCAGGGCGTAGAACTGGCCAGGATTCATACGACTGGGCACCACAAAGTCGCGTGCTCCTTCGGGAGTAGAATTGACCAATACGGGTGTTTCTACCTCTAAGAATCCTTGTTCGTCTAAGTAACGGCGGGTTTCAAAGGCCATTTTGTGGCGCAACTCGAGGTTCTTGCGTACGATAGGACGACGTAGGTCCAGATAGCGGTATTTCATGCGCAGATCATCTCCTCCATCGCTCTCATCTTCTATGGTGAAAGGAGGTGTGAGAGCAGGATTGAGGATGTTCAAGCTTTGTACATCTATCTCAATCTCACCAGTTGGCAGTTGTGCATTTTTGGCTTGACGCTCAATCACAAGACCTGTTACTTGCAATACAAATTCACGTCCCAGCCCTTCTGCCAGTGCCAGTTTATCGCCGTTGAAGGCCAATTGCGTGATGCCATAGCGGTCACGCAGGTCTATAAACGTGAGTCCTCCCATTTTGCGGATACGTTGCACCCACCCAGCTAGAGTTACTGTTTTTCCTGCATCGGAGAGACGCAGCTCTCCACAAGTTACTGATCTATACATTGTTTAGTGTTTAATGTTTAGAGTTTAGTGTTTAGACGCACTACGTGCTGTTTAGAGTTCTACCCTATTTGTACCTCGGGATCAATTTTTTTGATAAGTCCTTTTAGTACATCGCCTGGGCCGTACTCGTAGAATTCGGTAGCTCCGTCGCAGATCATGTTCTTGATAGTTTGTGTCCAGCGAACAGGGGCTGTGAGTTGCAGCAATAGGTTTTGTCGAATCTCCTCAGGGTCACGCTGTGGATAAGCGTTCACGTTCTGATAGATAGGACACAAAGGAGCATGAAACTCGGTAGAAAGAATAGCCTCTTTCAGTTCCTCGGCCGCAGGCTGCATCAATGGCGAATGGAAGGCGCCACCCACTTGCAGACGAATAGCACGTTTGGCGCCATTCTCACGCAACAACTCGCAGGCCTTATCCACACCTGAAACGGAGCCAGATATGACAACCTGACCTGGGCAATTGAAATTGGCAGCCACAACGATATCTCCAGCTATCTGCTGGCATATCTCATCTACGCGTTCGTCCGACATGCCCAACACCGCAGCCATGGTAGATTCCTGCATTTCGCAGGCTTTCTGCATAGCATCTGCGCGTTTGCTAACCAGGATAAGGGCATCCTCAAACCGCAGCGCGCCACAGGCTACCAAAGCCGAATATTCGCCCAGGCTGTGTCCTGCTACCATATCGGGATGGCTGATAGTCATCACCTGGTTCATGATGATAGAGTGTAAGAACACAGCGGGCTGTGTTACGCGGGTTTGTTTTAGATCTTCTATTTCGCCATCAAACATAATATCTGTGATGCGAAATCCCAGTATGTCGTTGGCTTGCTCAAATAGTTCTTTGGCCACAGGATAGGCTTCGTATAAATCCTTGCCCATACCAGGATATTGGGCACCTTGACCAGGGAATACAAATGCTTTCATACGCGATTAAATCGAAAAAACGTGCAAAGATACAACTTTTTTTTCAATTATGCAAATATTCTTTGAATATTATTCTATCAACTTTTTATAATGTACTCGCTTTGGATTGGCAGCATCTTCGCCCAAACGGAGTTTCTTGTTGGCTTCGTAATCGCTGTATGATCCTTCGAACCAATAGACTTTGCTGTCGCCTTCGTACGCGAGTATGTGTGTACAAATACGGTCCAGGAACCAGCGGTCGTGGCTAATGACAACGGCACAGCCAGCAAAGTTTTCCAATCCTTCTTCCAGTGCGCGAAGGGTGTTAACATCTATGTCGTTGGTTGGTTCGTCCAGTAAAAGCACGTTGGCTTCTGATTTGAGGGTGAGTGCCAAGTGTAAGCGATTGCGTTCGCCGCCAGATAGCATACCGCATTTTTTCTCTTGGTCCGACCCTGCGAAGTTGAATCGACTGAGGTAGGCGCGTGCCGAGATCTCGCGTCCTCCTACACGGATAAAGTCTGTACCATTGGAGATAGTCTCAAAGACTGTTTTTTCGGGGTCGATGCCCGAATGAACCTGATCGACGTAGCCTACTTTGACGGTTTCGCCCACTTCAAAAGTGCCTTTATCGACAGTCTCTTGTCCCATGATCATGCGGAAGAGGGTTGTTTTGCCAGCGCCGTTGGGTCCGATGATGCCTACTATACCATTAGGTGGCAGCATGAAGTTCATGCCTTCGAACAGACATCTGTCGCCGAAGCTCTTGGCTACATCTACGGCATTGATGACTTTGTTGCCCAAACGTGGTCCATTGGGGATAAAGATTTCCAGTTTTTCCTCTCGCTCTTTCTGTTCCTCATTGAGCATCTTGTCGTATGCACCGAGACGTGCTTTGGATTTGGCTTGGCGGGCTTTTGGTGCCATGCGCACCCATTCCAGTTCGCGTTCCAGGGTTTTGCGGCGTTTGCTGGCTTGTTTTTCTTCCAGTGCCATACGGGCAGTTTTTTGCTCGAGCCATGAGGAGTAGTTGCCTTTCCAGGGTATGCCTTCTCCGCGGTCGAGTTCGAGTATCCAGCCTGCCACATTATCGAGGAAATAGCGGTCGTGGGTGATGCAGATGACGGTGCCTGCGTACTGGTGCAGATGCTGTTCCAGCCAATCGATTGACTCGGCGTCCAGATGGTTGGTAGGTTCGTCCAATAGCAGCACATCGGGTTGTTGCAATAGCAGGCGGCATAGGGCTACACGGCGGCGTTCGCCACCAGAGAGTGTAGCCACGTTGGCATCGTCGTCAGGGCAACGCAGGGCATCCATGGCGCGATCCAGCTTGGTGTCTATGTTCCATGCATCGGCGGCATCCAGTTTATCCTGCAATTCGGCTTGGCGAGCGAGCAGTTTATCGTAGTCGGCATCGGGATTGCAAAAAGCGTTGTTGATCTCGTCGTATTCGTGCAGCATATCCATGATGGGTTGCACGCCCTCTTGCACGCACTCGCGTACGGTTTTATTGGGGTCCAGTTTAGGGTCTTGCTCCAGGTAACCTACGGTATAGCCAGGAGAGAATACGACTTCTCCTTCGTAGTTTTTGTCGATGCCTGCTATTATTTTCATTAGCGTAGATTTACCTGCGCCGTTCAGGCCGATGATGCCTATTTTTGCTCCGTAGAAGAAGCTGAGGTAGATGTTGTTTAGTACTCGTTTTTGTGGTGAGAACGCTTTGCTCACGCCCACCATGCTAAAAATGATTTTCTTATCGTCGGACATAGTTAATGAGTCAATTTGTAAATTTGTAAATTAGACAATTTGTAAATTAGCGTTCCTCGTAGGTGCCGTCGGTGTAGTAAACCACTATTTTGGCTACTTTTTTCTCTGCCAGAGGTTGATTAGGTGCTGTAGGTTGTGCTGTAGGAGCGGTTGCTGGGGCAGGTTGTGCAGGTGTTTCGGGCTGCACAGGTGGCAGGTCAAAGAGCGATGTTTGTGGTCCATCTTGCCCGCCATTGGGGCGATACATAGAGCCGATGCCCAGGATCAGCCAATCGGAGTTGACGGTACGAAAGCGATTGAGTACGGCTTGCAGTACATCCAGACTAGGGTTGTTTCTTCCGCCCATGATATTGGAAATTGTTCCAGCGCTGATGCCTACTTGGTCAGCGAACTGTTTGGCGGTTAAGTGTTCCGCCTCCATGATTTGTTGTAAACGTTGACGTTCGTTCATATATTTCTTGTTTAAAAATCGGGTGCAAAGATACGAAAAATATTTCACATATGCAAATATTTTGCAAATAAAAATAATTCACAATTGTAATTCACAAATCACATTTCACGAACTACACCCATAGCACACACATCTGTGTATTGGTTTATATCTAGTGCTTTAAGTAATAAATATAGTTGCGTGATATTTAAGCAGTTATGATTTATAATGTGTTATTTTTACTGGGTTTTGTGGCAGGTTTGTTCGATGTGCAAGATTGTGTAATCTATTGCTTGATGTAAATTGGTGTTATAGTAACAAAATCAACTAGTTACGTGTTGCATTATTGTGCAATATGTGCCTAATTTATTGGGGTTCTTCGGGGTGTAGTTTGTGAATTCACATAGTGCAATAGGGTGTATGGGTGTACTACTCCACTTTGTTTTGAGTTGTGAATATAGATATAATAAGAAATGTGAAATTCACAAAATTGAGTGGATTTCACATTTCACATTTCTAGGGCTACTCTGCCCTATTTTTGATAATGGATTATTTTTGCCAAACGCGAGCCAGTGCGATGCCCATAGCGATGCCGATTAGATCAGCGACGAAGTCCCACCAGCTGCCTGTGCGATAGCTGAGGCAATAGTGTTGTATCAGTTCCAGTGCCCCACCCCAGATGCTGCTCCACAGGGCGGCTATCAGATAGACGGTCCATTGTTGCATTTGTGCTTTGCGAGCGTTGATGTATAGCATCCAGGCCAGCAGTAAAAAGAGGAAAGCGTGTATATATTTATCGCTGTTGGCGATATGAGGCATAGAGACCTGGTGTGGCATTTTGATCAGTAGCAGCACGCCTATCACGGCAGTCATTGCTGCCGATGGCCAGAAATGGTATATAACGTTTTTTCTCATAGCGACTGCAAAGATACTAAGAATTTTTGGAATAGGCAAATTTTTTTTAGTGGAAAGTGGAAAGTTGATGGACGGAAAAGGAAGTTGGGAATTTGAAGGAAATTCCCGCAAATTCTTGAAATTCGCACT
>JAKSNM010000035.1 GCA_024399785.1 Paludibacteraceae bacterium | reverse complement strand
CACATACGAAGCATTGCGCCAATTGCCAGGCGTAGGCGACTATACTGCAGGTGCCATTGCCAGTTTTGCCTACAATCTGCCACACCCTGCATTGGACGGCAATGTATATCGTGTTCTCGCCAGACTCACTAACTCAGACGTAGCATTTGACACCACATCAGGCAAGAAATATTTTCACCAAATCGCAGAAGACCTGCTCGACCACCACAATCCCCGTTTATTCAATTCAGCCATCATGGAGTTTGGTGCCCTCTATTGTGTACCACAACATCCAGATTGTGCTCATTGTCCTCTGCAAGTATATTGTCAAGCCTTTACACACAACACAGTGGACCTATTGCCTGTACGCAAACCTCGTCCCAAAATCAAAGATCGCTATTTGATTTATTCTATTTATCTTTGTGGCAATCACACCCTAATCCATCAACGTCAAGACAAGGATATTTGGAAACATTTGTGGGAATTTCCGCTTCAAGAAACCGATGCCGAGAACTATACCACAACCTCTGCGTCTGCTATTATGGAATTTACCCATCAACTCTCCCATCAACGTCTGCACGCACGCTTCCTCGTATTAAAAGTAAAAAACCTCCCCACACTAGTTGAGTGTAAGGAGGTGTCTTGGAGCGAACTGGACGACTACGCATTCAGCCGTCTATGCCTAAAAGCTATCGAAAAAATAGACGCTACGTTTTAGAACAAATAGCCCATTTTTACATAGAAATTGCTCAATTTACCATTATCCTGGTTCATGTAGTATTTCTCATTTACAGGCATTGCCCAATCGGCCGAGAGCACAAAGTTCTCGTTCATTCCCACTTTCAACCCCACACCTGCCGACATGTGAGGACGATAGATATCTTTCTCATCTGTAGTGAAATAATTCTCATATTTGCAACCGCTATTTTCTACACGCTGTTGCAAAGACAGTCCCGACTGATTATAATCCATGTCTTCCAACTTATACGGCTGAGTAATTACACCCAAATCGAAGAATGGATTGAGACCTATGTAAAAGTGCTGGCGTCCAATATCAAAGTTAACTACGCGGAAGCGAAACTCTACATTGGCAAATGCAAAGCCTTTGGCTGATAGACGATTAGCCATCATGCCACGCAGTGAATTACCTCCACCCAATCCCTCATAATACACACGCTGGATGAAGAGGGTGTTCATATAGTTGTCCATATAAAATGGGCTCTTACCAGCTATCAGGTTTTGTGTACCCAATCGGTAAGCAAAAGTGATACGTTGACGACCTTTGCTATCTATATAACAAGGTACATAGTGGCGGAATGTAAAATTAAACTGCAAATGGTTATACCCTGCCGCAGCCTGCTGACCATATTGGGCATTAAACGCTGCCGAGTAAGTGAAGAACGCATCGGTATAAATACCTCTGTTGGGGCCTTGGCGTTTGTCACGTGTGTCAAAAGTTAAGCCCACACGTGCATAAGGATGCCAACCTCCATTTTGCTCGTCCTTAGAAATCAATCCCCACTCTTTGTAGCGATCGTATAGACCTTTCACATCAGGATTAAGCACCTTTTGTTCATAAGGTTTCAAAGAAGGGTCAAACTCACTCTTGCCATTTAGCATATGAATGTCACAATCGTTTATTATATACCCCAACACACCTACACCTACGTTCCACTTCAAGTCCTTGTAAATAGTACCTTCTATATCTGCTGCAAAGCGTATCAAATCTCGTTTATACTTATAGAACACACGCGATTGATATTCCTCTGGATTAGGCATTTTTTCTACCTTCTTCTTCCAAAAAGACCAATCATTATTGAATACCGATTGGTATCCGTTAAATCCATAGAAATCGCACATAGCATCGGGCAAGTATGTGGCATCCAAAGTCAAACGATGATTAGGAATCAAATACTTACTATCATAATTCAAACGGAAAATGCCATGGTGTTTGGTTGTATAAGCTCCCTCAAAGTATATTGAGTGAATATACTCTGGATACTGTTTACCATCTCCATAAAAATACACATTGGTTAAAATTCCCCCTTGAAAACCGTAATCTGCATCATACGCTACCGAAGGTAAAATACCAAAATTCCATCCCGTCTTAATCGGATTTCCCAACGAATCTACAGCAGGTGCTTTTTTCTCTTTAGCCCAAGCACCAGAGCATACCAATACCCCCAATATCACACCCCAAACATACTTCTTTTTCATAACAGACTATCAATTTTAGTTAATAAAACGCTGCAAAGATATAGTTTTTATTTGAATTACACAAATAAATAGACAAAAATTTGCAAATATAAATTTATTTTTGTAATTTTGCACGCAAAATATATATGTATGGCACGAACAGAAATTTCCACTTTGGGTGAGTTTGGACTTATCAAACATCTCACCCGCCAAATAGAGTTAAAACAACCCTCTTCTCTAAAAGGTGTAGGTGACGATGCTGCCGTGATGAAATTCGGCAACAAACGCGTTCTTATGACCACCGACTTACTGCTTGAAGGCATCCACTTCAATCTGGAGTATGTTCCTCTCAAGCACCTTGGTTACAAAGCCGTGGCGGTCAATTTATCCGATATATATGCCATGAATGGTACACCTACTCAAATCACCGTTTCTCTCGGCATCTCTGCTCGGTTTAGTTTGGAAGACATTGAGGAGCTATATGCTGGTATGCGCCTGGCATGTGAGACCTACCACGTCGATCTCGTGGGTGGCGACACCTCTGCCAGCATGACGGGGCTCACTATCAGCATCACCTGTCTCGGTGCAGCCGATGAAAAAGATATTGTCTATCGCAATGGAGCCAAAGTGAACGATCTCATTTGTGTCACGGGCAATCTCGGTACTGCCTACATGGGGCTGCAACTGCTGGAGCGCGAGCGCATCGTAGCCAAGGGGAAACCCGCTACTGGCGATGCTATTCCTGCTTTCGAGGGACGAGAGTATTTGCTTGAACGGCAACTTAAACCCGAGCCACGTCGTGATATTATTGAGCAATTACGCAAACTGGATATTCACCCCACTGCCATGATGGATATTAGCGATGGACTCAGCAGCGAAATCAAACATATCTGCCATCAGTCCAACGTGGGTTGCGCTATCTACGAGGATAAAATACCTATCGACTTCAAGGCTGCTGAGGTAGCCGAGGAGATGAACCTCAACATCGTCACTTGCGCGCTCAATGGCGGAGAGGACTACGAACTGCTCTTCACCTGCGATCTCAAGGACTACGAAAAACTGCTCACACTGGACGATGTATATCTAGTGGGACACATCACCAAACCGGAATACGGTACCCTACTCATTGGCCGCAATGGTGAGGAACTAGAACTACAAGCCCAAGGGTGGCAAGCATTCAATCAGCAAGCATGAAAATCACTATTCTAGGCACTGCACATCCCTATCGAGGAGGATTGGCAACGTTCAATGAGCGACTTGCCCAACAATTTCAAGCCGAGGGGCACGAGGTAGAGGTCATTACTTTTACCCTGCAATATCCGTCTTTCCTTTTCCCTGGCAAAACGCAATATACCAACGATCCTCAACCAAAGGGATTGCATATTCAGCGTAGTCTCAATTCCTGCAATCCATTTAATTGGCTTCGTCTGGGCAAGCACTTGCGACAAGCCCAACCAGATCTTTTGATTTGCAGCTACTGGATGGCGTTCTTTGCTCCCGCTTATGGCACTATTTGTCGGCTAGTTAAACGCAACCGCCACACCCGTTGTGTTGCACTGGTACACAACATGTTCCCGCACGAGAAAAGTATTCTCGATAAATTCTTTGCCCCCTATTTCGTAAAGGCGCAAGATGCGTTCGTGGCTCTGAGCGACTCCGTTGTTAATGATATCCACACCCTCACTTCTGCTCCTGCCGTAGCATCGCCACACCCTATTTACGATCATTATGGCACACAAATGAGTAAAGCCGAAGCCTGTCAGCACCTGGGACTAGACCCCCAACTCAACTACCTGCTGTTCTTTGGACTCGTGCGTGCATACAAGGGACTAGACTTGCTACTCGAAGCATTGGAAAAAGTAAAAGACACCCAGCCCCAAGTGCGTCTGCTGATTGCGGGAGAGTTCTATGAAGATGAGTTCAAATATCGTCAAATGATAGAAGACCTTGGCGTTGCAGATCGGGTTGTTATTCGCAACGAATTTATACCAGATAGTGAACTGCGCACCTATTTTGGAGCAGCCGACCTGGTGGTACAACCCTATAAATCTGCCACACAAAGTGGTGTCACCCAGGTGGCTTTTCATTTCGAGAAGCCGATGCTCGTCACCAACGTGGGTGGATTGGGCGAGATTGTGCATCATGGCAAAATGGGCTATGCCGTTGCCCCTGACAGTCAAGATATAGCCGAGGCCATCGAGGATTATTTCATCCACCATCGTCAAGAAGCATTTACACAATATTTAATTCAAGAAAAAGGCAAATACGCCTGGGACAAAATGACCAAAGCGTTTATCAACGTATGAAAAATATCAAACTCTTTCTCACCGATGTAGATGGTTGTCTTACCGACGGCGGTATGTACTACACCGCTGGTGGCGACGAAATGAAACGGTTTTGTGTATATGACGGCATGGGAATGGTGCTACTGCGCAAAGCTGGCATCAAATGCGGCATACTCACTAGCGAAACTACCCAGATAGTAGCACGTCGGGCCAAAAAACTCAATCTAGACTACCTGTTCATGGGAGTTGGGCGCCAAGTAGATGAGGTGAAGCAGACCAAACTAGATGTCTGCCGCGAGATTTGTCAAAAAGAGGGCATCACGCTGCAAGAAGTGTGCTACGTGGGGGATGATATCAACGACATTGACCTGCTCCAAGCCGTTGGTCTGGCTGCCTGCCCTGCCAACGCACGTCCAGAAGTGAAGGCTATCTCAGGCATTCATCACCTTACCCGCCAAGGTGGCGATGGTGCCGTACGCGAACTATGTGATATGATACTACAGACAAACAAATGACCACTATTATACTAAAGCCACATAAAGAGGAGTCTCTCCTTCGTCAACACCCCTGGGTTTTCTCGGGAGCGATTGAGCGTATCGTACTGGACAAAGACTACCCTCACACTGCTCCGCAAGAGGGAGAAATAGTGTTGGTGACCAGCCACGAGGGAAAGCCCTTAGGCGTTGGGCACTACCAGATAGGTTCCATCACCGTACGTATCTTGGAGTTTGGAGTAGCCGAACTGCCAAAAGACTTTTATAAAAAACGCATCGCTGCCGCATACCAACTTCGTCAAAGTTTAGGACTTAGCAGAAAAGATAATAACACCTATCGCCTCATTCACGGCGAGGGAGATTTTTTGCCAGGACTCGTGATTGACATCTATGCCAATACGGCAGTGGTTCAGGCCCACTCGGTCGGTATGCACCTAGCTCGCGTAGAAATTGCACAAGCTATTCAACAGGTGGTCAAAACGGTGGAGAACATCTACTATAAATCCGATGACACCCTACCCTTCAAGGCCAATATACCTGCGGAAGATAAAGTTGGCTATTTGATTCAACAATCTGCCAACAACCCACAAGACGATTTTTGGAGTACAGAGAATGGTCTTGATTTCCGTATCGATTGGCTGCGAGGGCAGAAAACAGGTTTCTTTGTGGACCAACGGGACAACCGCGCACTCGTGGAGCAATTTGCCAAAGACAAGCATGTGCTCAACATGTTCTGTTACACAGGTGGTTTCTCGGTCTATGCCCTGCGTGGTGGAGCCAAACAAGTCGATTCGGTGGATGTTAGCGAAAAAGCTGTAGAACTAGTGCGCCAAAACGTGCAACATAATTTCCCCAATGCCACCAACCATCAGGCTTATGCGCAAGAGGCTTTTGCTTTTATGGCGGACATCAAAGACAAGTACGACCTGATTATCCTAGACCCTCCTGCCTTTGCCAAGCACCGTGATGCCATCAAGAATGCCCTGCGTGGTTACCAACGGCTCAATCAAAAAGCCATTGAGCAGATTCAGCACGGAGGTATTCTATTCACCTTCTCTTGCTCGCAGGCAATTGATAAGGACATGTTCCGCCTGGCCGTTTTCAGCGCAGCCGCAGCCGCAGGACGTAAAGTACGTATTCTCTACCAACTGCATCAGCCTGCTGATCACCCTATTAATATCTACCACCCCGAGGGGGAATACCTCAAGGGCCTTGTTTTATATGTGGAATAACCTAAATAAATAATATATAATGAAAAAAAGTCTTCTTTTTATTCTTCCCTGTCTTCTTGTGGCATGTCAACCTGCTACCGATACCTACCAACGTGCGCAGGGCGATTCGCCTATTGTGACACAACTACCCGAGGTTGCACTCGGACAAACGCCCAAGAACATCATCCTGATGATAGGCGATGGTATGGGACTAACCCATGTCAGTACTGCTTGGACAGCCAATCATGGTTTTCTCAATCTATTTGCCTGCCCCTACACAGGACTTAGTCGCACCTACTGCACCGATTATCTGATTACCGATTCGGGTGCTGGAGGCACAGCCTTGGCCATAGGACAAAAAACCAAGAAACGTTTTGTGGGCGTCGATACATTAGGCGTAGCTCAATTAACCTTAATGGATTATGCTCGTCTCGCTGGCAAACATACTGCCGTGAGCGTAGTATGCCGCTTGTGCGATGCCACACCTGCTGATTTCTGCTGCCATCGTGACAGCCGCTATGACTACGATTCTATCAATGCAAGCTATCTATATTGCCAAGTCGATTATATTGCAGGAGGTGGTCTGCATTTCTTCACACATCGCCAAGATGGCCGCAATATTATGGACGAAATGAGCAACAAGGGCTACCACACCTACACCGATTCCTCCGCCCTCTATCAAGCTACCAAACTTCCTGTTTTTGCCTGCTTGGCAGATAGCGAGTATGTGCCTGCTCCCGAGCGCGGAGACCTGTTTCAACGTCAAACGATGAAGGCCATTGATATGATGCAATCCAAACCGTTCTTTATGATGGTAGAGGCATCGTGCATTGACGATTGGAGTCACGCCAACGACCTAGAACGTGCCGTAGAAGAGACCCTCGATTTCGACCGTACCATCGGGCAAGTTCTGCAATGGGCTGCCGCTGATGGTCAAACACTTGTTATTATCACAGCCGACCACGAGACGGGGGGTCTTGCTCTCATCGGTGGTGATTTCCACACAGGAGAAGTGCAATGCCGATTCGCCCATGATAGCCACAGCAATATACATGTTCCCATCTATGCCTACGGACCTGGTGCTGAACATTTCACAGGCGTGATAGAAAATTCCGATATATCCCTTCGCATCCGTGAATTGATGAAATGACCAACATAGCAGTTATATTAGCAGGAGGACTTGGTAAACGCTTTGGCGAAGCGATATATGCGTTAAACCTAGACATTTTCTAGACAATACTTAGACATTAACTAGACTTTATCTATGTAATCGACGTCCTAACAAACACCTAATTATAACACAAAGTCATTATGGCAGATTTTCATGACATAACACCACGTCCCAGACGTTCCACCAATGGCACCTATTTCATCTATCCTTTAGACGAAATGCATGGTAAAATGCGTGGTAAGCATCCTTCCAATGACCCTACCGTAACCTTTGTCAATCGTTTCCACGACTACGGGCACAATCGCGATCAGCAGGGACGCAAAGGACATCAGTCCTATTATTACCACAAACATCAAGGCGAATGGTCAGATGGTGCAACCGCCAATCGTGCCCTAATGGCATTAACACGAGCCAACACACACGCACAAATCAAGGACGAGCAGCAAAGTGCAACGTGGAAACAAGAGTATGAAAACTATTGTGTAGCCAAAAAGGATGTACCCCATTATACCAGTTTATTCACGTATGTCTATAGCGTACTTTATCAACAATACAAGGAACAGCTAGCATTGGATTTCGCTTCGCATCAGCGCACCGACCTTATTAACCAGTTCGAACAGGCATTCCTTCTACAGCGCAGTAAAGAGTTGTCCTCCATTACCGACGTCCACCTCACTGGTACTCAAATTGAGCAACAAGCACAACAACAAGCACAAGAATATATCAATCAACGAATCAAATAACAATCAAATGAGTAATATTGGAATTATATTAGCAGGTGGTTCGGGTTCCCGTATGGGTGATAATACTCCCAAACAATTTCTCAAACTTGCTGGAAAAATGGTTATCGAGCACACTATCGATGTTTTTGAATCAGCAACTCGTATTGATGAGATTTGTATTGTATGCCGAGAAGATTATATTCCAGAATTGGAGCAAATCGTAATACGTAACCAATACCAGAAAGTCAAAAAAATTCTTGCTGGCGGCAAAGAACGCTACGACTCTTCCTTGGCCGCAATTCATGCCTATACTGACGACGACACCAACCTACTTTTTCACGATGCTGTTCGCCCTTTAGTCAACGAACGCATTATCAACGATTGTATAGATGCTTTAGAGAAATATAACGCTATCGACGTTGCTATTAAAACCACGGATACAATTGTTCAAGTGGATAATAGCGATTGTATTCAGTCTATCCCTAATCGCAACGAACTTCGCAATGGTCAGACACCACAGTGCTTTAAACGTGGCACAATCCAAAAGGCTTATGAGTTGGCACTGCAAGACCCATATTTTCAAACCACTGATGACTGCAGCGTTGTACGTAAATATCTTCCTCAAGAACCTGTCTACGTCGTAAATGGTGAGAATTTTAACATGAAACTCACTTATATTGAGGACTTATTTCTATTAGACAAACTCTTTCAATTACGTACATCCCAAACATCTCAAAAAGAATTATTGGTGAAAGATATACTAACAGACAAAGTGATTGTGGTGTTTGGGGGCAGCTACGGGATCGGTGCAGAAATTGTCTCACTGGCACGACTACACGGAGCAAAAGTTTACTCTTTTTCTAGAAGCGAAAACGGAATTGATGTAACCAATCGTGAATTGGTTCAACAAGCGCTACAACACGTATTTGACACAGAGACCCATATCGATGCTATTGTTAATACAGCAGGTATTTTAGTTAAAGAAGCTTTTAGTAGTATGTCTGTCCAAAGCATCCGTCAATCTATAGATGTCAACTTACTTGGTGTAATCAACGTCGCCCAAGCATCATTTGAATACCTAAAAAAGAGTCAAGGTGCCTTATTGTTTTATACCAGTTCTTCCTATACGAGAGGAAGAATGATGTATAGTCTTTATTCTGCTACCAAGGCTGCTATTGTTAACTTTACCCAAGCCATTGCAGAAGAATGGAACGAGTTTGGCATTCGTGTCAATTGCATCAATCCAGAGCGAACCAAAACGCCAATGCGTATTAAAAACTTTGGCAACGAACCCGAAGGATCTTTACTTGATCCCAAAGATGTCGCTTTTGCTTCTATCAACACGCTATTTTCTAAAGCCACAGGTGAAATAATTGATGTTCGAAGACAAAAATAATATGACTATATTTAACAAAATAAAGGATTCTGCAGGAATCTCCATATTGGATGCTATCTATAAAGCAATCATCTTTCACGATACACTTATTGCTGCATTTCCTCGATTACAAATGTGTAAGGTAAAAGCCATTAGAAAGAAACAAGAACAAATAATAACATCCTTCAGCAACAAGAAACAATATAATGTTCTTTTCTTTTTACAAAGTCCTGCCGTATGGAAATATGACACCTTATATCGACTAATGGAATCCTCTTCAATATTTAAACCGACAGTTGTTATATCCCCATATAATGTTCATGTAATATATGACAAAAATGAATACTTTAATGTAATGCATCAAGCAGAGGAATTTGCAAAAAAGATGGGGTACAATTATCTTTCAGCGTATGATTATAAACATAACAAATGGTTAGATGTAAAAAACATATTACACCCCAACATCGTTTTTTTTGCTAAGCCCTACAAGGACACATTACCAAAGTACCATTTATATAATTATACCGACTGCCTAACTTTGTATGCTCCTTACGGAATTACGTGTATTGATATTTTTAGAACTAATTATAATTTACCCTTTAACAATATTTTGTGGCGATTCTTAGTTGAGACTGATTTTCATAAGCACTTTTCGGAACAATATTCCCTCTGTAAAGGAGATAACACCATAGTTGTTGGTGCATTAGGAGAAGAAAAACTAATGCTCCCTTCTTATCAACCACAAGACATTTGGAAACAACAAGAAAAGAAAAAGAAACGCATTATTTGGGCACCACACCATACAGTAGATTACTTATTTAATTTCTCCAATTTCTTGGTATACTGCGATGAAATGTTCCGCATTGCCAATAAGTATAAAGACCATATACAAATTGCCTTTAAGCCTCATCCTGTACTGAAATTCAAACTAATCAATCTTTGGGGAAAAGAAAAAACGGAAGCTTATTATCAACAATGGGCAGAACTTGACAATGGGCAAATAGCGGAAGGCGATTATATGGATTTATTCCTCACATCAGATGCCATGATTCATGATTGTGCGTCCTTTACTGCTGAATATCTATACACTCAAAAACCTGTGCTATTCATGGTTCGTGATGAAAATGTTGAGAAGCATTGGAATCGTTTTGGCAAAAAATGTTTTGAGCAACATTATCACGCTACCAACATCAATCAGATAGAACATTTCATCGAAGATGTTGTCATTAATGGAAACGATACGATGAAAGAACAACGTGAACAATTTTTCAAAGACTATCTCTACCCTAAAGATGGTGTAATGCCATCGCAAAAAATATATAATTTGCTAACAGAAACACTTGGTAAATGAATCTGCTTACTATAAATAGTTATGATTGCTCTCCTATAGCATCTGGAGGTGTAAATCGTATTACCGATATACTATCTCGCCAATTTACCAAAAGAGGGATAAACTGTTATCTAGGTTTCTTTGAGAATATTTCACCCGATTTGGAACGTACCCCTTTTGTGGACCGTATTCTACTGAATAGGAATTTTAACAAAGCTGCTTTTAAGGCATTTCTCCTAAAGAATCAAATAGATATAATTCAAGTCAATTTTCTCAAAAAACACAATCTTACTACCCTACCTCTCATCTACCAAATTGCACACGAATGTGGAGCCAAAGTTATTTATGCCTTCCACATGTGTCCAGGATTCCAAACTGTTACTTATGGTTCATGGGAAATGGTTCGTTATTGCATAAAAACGCATGCGAATGTTTTAACTGAAACTAACAAGTGGCTGAGGACATTGGCACAACCTGTCATTCGTTTGATAGAACCTATTGTTCTTCGTAATAAATATCGTATACCATATGACAATTGTGATCAATTAATTACTTTATCTTCTCACTATTTTGCGCCGTACTTACGTTTGGCTGGCATAAAAGAATCGAACAAAATAACAGCCATACCCAACGCTCTGCGTTTCACTAAATCAGCTACCATCGAAGACATCCAACATAAACAACCCATCGCTCTTGTTGTAGCCCGTTTTGACGAAGACACCAAGCGTCTCTCTCTTATTCTCAAAGCATGGAGGCAAATAGAGCAAGATAGTCGCTTCGCTGATTGGAAATTGCAATTAGTTGGCGATGGGAAAGATAGAGGCTTTTATGAATATCTCGCAAACAAATGGAAACTCCAACGTGTTGAATTCACAGGACAACAAAACCCGCAAGAATACTATCGAGATGCCTCACTATTTTTGATGACTAGTACTGCTGAAGGATGGGGAATGACCCTTACTGAATCTATGCAATTGGGAACTCCATGTATCGCAATGGATACGTTTGGAGCATTACAGGATATAATAACCAACCATCAAGATGGAATTATCTCTCCTGCCAACTTGAGTCTTTTTTCACAACAATGGATGCAACTAATGCTCCAAACCACACAACGACAACAAATGGCCCAACATGCTATAGAAAAAAGTCAATCCTTTACTATAGACATCGTCACAAATAAATGGCTGAATTTATTTACGAATATATTAAACACAAACTATAATGAAACACATTGATTGGAAACAACTTTTCTCAAAAGTATGGCCACATGCAGTAGCCATCGCCATTTTGTACATCATTACCCTGGTATTCTTCTCCCCCATCATCTTCGATGGCAAAGATCTGCCACAAAGTGACGACATCAGTGCTATTGGTATGAGCAAAGATGCTCAGGACTTAAAAGCAAAAGATGGCATCGGCTCAGAGTGGACCAATGGCATGTTTTCTGGCATGCCTACCACCACAGTTTCTGCACAAGGCACATCGGTCAATATATTCAGTAAGTTATACGCTATATTTCGACTAGGATTGCCCTATAAAACAGCAGGATTGTTGTTTGGCTACTTATTCGCCTTTTATATTTTCGTAGTGTGTTTAGGTGGCAATGCATGGCTGGCACTCCTAGGTGCCATCGCCTATGGTTTCGCATCCTACAATATCATCATTATAGACGTAGGACACGTCACCAAGGCTGCTGCTATGGCATATATCGCTCCTTTGATGATAGGTGTTATTCTTACCTTCCGCAAAAAATATATTGGCGGAGCTATTCTTACCATGTTATCCTTAGGCATCTTAATCAGCCGTAGTCACATACAAATAGATTACTATGCTGCCATTATGGTGATTTGTATTGGACTTTCCTTCTTAATCTACTACATCATCGCTGCTGTAAAAAAACAAGAACAGTTCTCGTCATTTCTCAAAGCATGTGGCATCTTGATTATTGCTGCTATTCTAGCTATTCTGCCATCCACTAACAACCTATTGCCCACCTACGAATATGGCAAAGACACTATGCGTGGCGGACAACAACTGAGTCAAACCGCCACTACCAATCAACCATCTGCTGGTCTTGACATAGATTATGCCTATGCTTGGAGTGAAGGCAAACTAGAGACTTTCACCCATTTAATTCCCAACCTATATGGAGGCGGTCATACTATACTTGACAAGAAAGACCCAACCATGAAACAACTGCGCCAAGCAGGATATGGTTCTCCCTATCTGCCCACCTATTGGGGCGACCAACCCTTTACGGCAGGGCCATTATATGCAGGAGCTATTGTGTGTTGGTTATTCATCCTAGGTCTTCTTGTGGTAAAAGGACCAGAGAAATGGTGGATAATTCTTGCATGTATCATTTCTATTCTTCTTTCATGGGGAAAGAATTTCCTGCCTTTCAATGAATGGATATTCTACCACTTGCCCCTATACAACAAATTCCGTACTCCAAGTATGGCACTCATTATTCTAGGAGTAGCTATGCCAATGCTGGGTATTATGGGCTTGCATCACATTATCACCGACAAAATTGACCGTCCTACCGCGCTGAAGTATTCCTATATATCGGCGGGCATTGCTGGCGGATTATGCTTGCTATTTATCATACTAGGCAAAACATTATTTTCCTTTGCAGGCGCAGGTGATGCTGGTTTTATGCAGCAATTGTCGTCTGCAGGATTCTCTTCCACCAGCATAGATCAAGTGATGACAATCCTGCATGACTATCGCCGTTCTATGCTTATCAGCGATGCATGGCGTTCCTTCATCTTTATTGCATTGGGCTTTGGCATACTATGGTTATACCTCAAAAACATTGTTAAGTCTAGTTGGTTAATGAGTGTTCTTTTGGCTATCCTCGTTCTCTTTGACCTTTGGGGAGTAGATCGTCGTTACTTGGATGAAACGCACTTCCAAAGCAAGAAAAAAGTGAAAGAAGCAGTGCAAAAGACACAAACCGATGAGATGATTTTACAAGATAGCGATGTCAATTATCGTGTGCTCAATCTCTCCACCAATACATTCAACGAGAGTCAAACCAGTTACTTCCACAAATCTATCGGAGGCTACTCACCTGCTAAAATGCGTAGGTACCAAGATATGATTGACACCTATTTGCAACCCGAAATGCAGAAAATGATGTCAGCTATTTATACAACGCAAGGCAATTTGACAGCCCTGCCAACTCAAACGCCTATTTTGAATATGCTCAACTGCAAATACGTTATTGTGCCTATTCAAGGTGGACACACTATTCCTATAGAAAATCCCTATCGTTTAGGCAATGCGTGGTTTGTTCATCAGGTACAACTGGTTGACAATGCAGATCAGGAGTTCCTAAGTCTAGCAACTACCGACCTTACTCAACAGGCTATCGTAAATCAACAATTTGCTCAGTTCCTACCCCAGCAACCTATTCAGTCAGATGCCTCTGCTACCATCACCAACACACTCTGCTTACCCAATCGCCTAGTGTACACTTCTCAAGCAACCACCGATCAATTAGCTGTATTCTCCGAAATTTACTACGACCGTGATGGATGGAATCAGCACAAACAAGATGGTTGGGAAGCCTATATAGATGGGCAGGAAGTGCCACATTTCCGCGCCAACTACATTTTGCGCGCTATGGTTATTCCTGCGGGCGAGCACACTATTGAGTTTAAGTTTGTACCCTACACACGTCTCTTGGCACATCGTATTACGAACATTGCATCGGCTATTATATTTATCCTCTTGTTAAGCCTCATCATTTATGGTATCTATCATCACAATCACCTACAATGCCGAAAAGTGGATTGAATCCACTATGCGTAGCATATTGGCACAAACCAATACTGACTACGAATACCTTATCATAGACGGCGCATCCAAAGATAGCACCATCGCCATCGTGCAACAAATGGAGCCACTATTCGAGGGGCGCATGCGTTATATATCCGAGCCTGATAATGGTCTGTATTATGCTATGAACAAAGGTCTGCACCTTGCTCAAGGAGACTTTGTATGGTTTATAAATGCTGGAGACCAAATCTATCAACCCACAACATTACAATCTATAATAGACCAAATAACCCCAACTACAGATATTATCTACGGTAAGGCCTCTATTATCAATGCCAAGGGGATACAAGTCTCGGAGCATCACAAAAAAACGCCAATACACCTTACCAAATGGAGTCTATTAAACGGTTTGGTGGTGAGCCACCAAGCAATCGTAGTAAAACGTGCTATTGCTCCCGAATACGACACATCATTGCGCCTTGTGGCAGACTACGACTGGGTGATACGCTGCGTTTGTGCTTCCCAACATAATGCATACATCGACCAATACGTATGCAAATTTTTGATAGGTGGTATCAGCAATCAACAAAGAAAACGCTCTTGGAAAGAACGTTTTCTAGTTATGCGACATCATTACGGATTGGTGCTAACACTACTAGCACATCTATGGATT
>JAKSNM010000034.1 GCA_024399785.1 Paludibacteraceae bacterium | reverse complement strand
ACTGCATATAGAAATCGCATCCAAAACCAAAGGTGACAAAATAGTCCATCATCTGTTGGTAGATAGGACGCTCTTTTTGTCCTGCAAAGTCAAATGCCACTCCACCACCTGCTACCAAATAAGGACGGTAGTTCTTCTCGCGCTCTGCACTCCATTTCAACACCAAAGGCAATGCCAGAGGCAAACTTAATACCTCGGCCTGATCACCAGACGAACCGCCTACTTCATGTCCACTCTCGGTGATGTAAGTGATGGTTTTTTGTCCGAAATTGAGATTGGGTATAAAACGCAGATTGAGGTGGCGACTGAGTCGCACATCGGTGATAAATCCTACTGAAAAACCTGGCAACATACTCTTGGTGCGTACGTGGTAAATCTCGCCATTAATCGGTTCGTTGCTGTCGGTGCACCCAAAAGCCATGAAATTGACTCCCAGGGAGAAGCCAAAGTGGACGATTTTGTCGTCTATATACGGATTGTTCATCTGCGCCGACAGGCGGAGACTAACAATAACGAGACATAGTATAATCCACAGCTTTTTCATAACAATCTATTCCGTAGATACTATTCACGCACACCTCACCAAGCAAACTCTGCTGACGAAACTCCTCACGTTGGTGGATGTGGCTCAAATGCACTTCTATCACTGGCACAAGACACAACTCCACCGCATCGCGCAACGCCACACTGGTGTGGGTGTAACCCCCTGCATTGAGGATGAGCGCCGTATAGCCTTCTGCTTGCTGAATCCAATCAATCAGGTCGCCCTCGTGGTTGGACTGGCGGTACGTAAAAGCTACATCCATGTGCTGACGTTGGATGTCCAGCATAATCTGCTCCATAGAGCGATTGCCGTATATCTCGGGCTGGCGTCTGAGCAGCAGGTTGAGATTCGGACCGTTGATAATCAATATGTTTGCCTTAACGGGATCCATTTACAGCCAACAGGAACTCATCGTTGTCGTCGGTGCGCTCCATGTACGATTTCAGTTTTTCCATCGCTTCTACACCATTCATGTCGCTCAACTGCTTGCGGATTTGCCACATGCGGCTTAGTACCTCAGCAGGTAGTAACAAATCGTCACGACGCGTAGAAGAAGCAGGTATATCTACGGCAGGGAAAATACGTTTATTGCTGAGTTTGCGGTCCAACTGCAACTCCATATTACCCGTGCCCTTAAATTCCTCAAAAATCAAATCATCCATCTTGCTGCCTGTTTCAGTAAGCGCAGTTGCAATAATGGTAAGTGAACCACCAAACTCTATATTACGGGCAGCACCAAAGAAACGTTTGGGCTTATGCAACGCTTGCGCTTCCACACCACCAGACAATACTTTGCCACTGGCAGGAGCCACCGTGTTGTAGGCACGAGCCAAACGCGTGATAGAGTCCAGCAAAATAACTACATCCTTGCCACATTCTACCAAACGACGGGCTTTCTCATATACTATATTGGCTACTTTTACATGGTTCTCAGCAGGTTCGTCAAACGTAGATGCTACTACCTCGGCTTTTACGCTGCGCGCCATGTCGGTGACCTCTTCTGGACGCTCGTCAATCAACAGCACCATCATATACACCTCGGGGTGGTTGTCCGATATGGCATTGGCTATCTGCTTTAATAACACAGTTTTACCCGTTTTAGGCTGTGCAACTATCAAACCACGTTGTCCTTTTCCTATTGGGGCAAATAAATCGATGATACGCACAGAAAGCGGATCTTGGTGATTGCCCTTGCATAGCTTGAATTTTTGGTCAGGGAACAGGGGTGTCAAACTCTCAAAAGCGGGGCGTTTCTTTGCCTCCTCGGGGTCCATCCCATTGACTTTGAGCACTTGGTCCAATGGATGCACTTTCTCGTTCTGGCGCTCGCTCACGCGCACGGTACATTCAATGGTGTCACCAGGACGCAAACCATATTGACGTATCTTTTGCTGATTCACATACACATCTTCTAAAGAGGATGCGTAGCTGTATTTGGCTTGACGCAGAAAACCATAACCATCTTTTTCCAGTTCCAGCACACCCCCACCAGGAATAATATGATACTCAGGCTGAGCAGGTTGAGCGGGTTTCTCAGGTTGAGCGGGTTTTTCTGGCTGAGCAGGCTTCTCTTGTTGGGCAGGCTTCTCTTGTTGGGCAGGCTGAGTGGGTTGAACTGCTTGTGCAGGTTTAGCCTTTTTGGCGTGTTTGCCCTTATTCACAGGCTTTTCTGGTTGAGCAGGCTGGGGAGCCTCCTCCTTGGCTGCATCAGGCACGGGCGCAAATTTCATAGCTTGTGCTTTTTGAACGGTCTTGTTGGGCGTGTGGTTGTTGTCGCGCAACTGCTCCTGCATCTGCGCTACCTGTTCTTTCTCATTACCCACAGTGGCTACCACTTTGTCAGCTTTGAGATTGTCTGTGCTCACTTTCTGGGCTTGTGGCGCTTGTTTCACGCGAACACGCTCGCGCTTATTTTCACTGCGAGCTTGCGCTTTGGCCTGTTCTTTGGCTTGCACTTGTTCTGCCTTTTGGTCGGCTTGGGCATCCAGAATCTCATAAATCAACAACTGCGTGTTTTTGGTGTTACGCACTTTCAATCCAAGCCCCTTAGCGGCCTGTTTTAACTCTTCGAGCGACATGCGCTCCAATTTCTTGATGTCGTATTGCATAAAAATAAAATAAAATCACAGGGAAATCAAGGAAAATCCTTAAATCGAGCGCAAAAGTACAAAAAAAAAATGATTTATGCAAATAAATTTGCGTATTTCGAAAAAAAAGTGTATTTTTGTGCGTGAATTTTGATGCAATTTTAATTAAATAGAAATATGAAAGGAATTATTTTAGCAGGTGGTTCTGCAACCAGGTTGTATCCCCTCAGCAAGGCAATATCCAAACAAATCATGCCTGTGTACGACAAACCCATGATTTATTATCCGCTCTCCACCCTTATGCTGGCTGGCATTCGCGAAGTGCTGATTATCTCTACGCCACGCGATTTACCTATGTTCCAGGAACTATTGGGCGATGGCAGCCGTATTGGTATGAAACTGAGTTATAAAGTGCAGTTGATTCCCAACGGCCTGGCACAAGCCTTTGTGCTGGGTGCTGAGTTCCTAAACGGAGAAGCAGGTTGCTTGATATTGGGCGACAATATGTTCTATGGTCAAGGCTTTCGCAAAATGCTGCAAGAAGCAGTGGCACAAACCGAGCATGGTGCAGGTGCATGCATCTTTGGTTATGAAGTTTCCGATCCTCGCGCATACGGCGTGGTGGAATTTGATGCAGATGGTAAAGTGCTGTCCTTGGAAGAAAAACCTGCCAATCCAAAAAGTAACTATGCCGTGCCAGGACTGTATTTCTACGACAACACTGTGTGCGAGCGCGCAAAGAACTTGCAGCCTTCCGCACGTGGCGAGTATGAGATAACCGATTTGAATAAACTATATCTGCAAGAGGGGTCGCTGCAAGTGAAACTATTCGGCCGCGGCTTTGCATGGCTGGATACTGGCAACTGCGATAGTTTGCTGGAAGCCGGCAATTTTATTGCTACTATCCAAAATCGTCAGGGTTTCTACGTAGCCTGCATCGAGGAAATAGCATGGCGCAATGGCTGGATTAATTCAGACCAGCTGGCAGCGTTGGGTAAAGAAATGAAAACAGCCTACGGCCGCTATTTGGAACATCTGGCCCAAGCATAAGAACGATATTATGAGACTACGATTCGCTTTATATCTTTGCTGGCTATCGGTGGCATCATCGCTAGCTATGTCTCATCATTTGATTCATCACTATTCCATAGAGGATGGTTTGAGTCAAAATACGGTGAGTTGTATCCTACAAGACCAGCAGGGCTATATGTGGTTTGGCACATGGGACGGACTGAACAGATACGACGGCTATTCCTTTGTGTCTTTTCGGTCGGATATAGCAGATAATATTGCGGATCATAACAATCGTATAGACTATTTATGGGAAGACTCGGGGCAAATATATGCGTGCAACTACGATCGCTTGGTCTTCACGGTGTGTGATCGCCACTTGTGCCCCACTACCATAGATACGCTGCCTATCCAGTCTGAGGATAGCATATATGTGGACAGACATGGCATTATTTGGACCGTAGATGATCAAGTGGGTATATCTCGTTTCCGCGATGGTAAGTGGCGCAGGTTGTGCCCACCACTGGATCCGCGTTACGCAGGCCAACTCAAACGCAATTTCTTGATGCTGGAAGATCAAGAGGGCAATCTGTGGGTCAACCCTACCGGCGGAGGTTTCTCAAAATACAACTATGAAGAGGATTGTCTGGAATGGCCGTTCCCTCAGGTGACCAATATGATTCATACGGCCTATATCGACAGGCAAGGTTTGCTATGGCTGTCGACCTATGATCACGGTATAGATTGTATAGACCTGCACACTCAGCCCTTTGAGTGTGAGGATTTGCGCACGGCAAGCGATCCTATCGGTGAAGTACGCGCCATGATGGTAGATGGAGATGAATTGCGTACGTATCAGCGTAATGAGCAAATGGTTTATTGTGCTACCAAAACGCAACGCTATGGCGTGCTGTTGGGTACAAAAGGCCGTGGCGTAGTTGGACTGCCCGTACAAACACCCAGCCACGATGTGTATCATATACTGGAAGTGGCAGATACAATCTTTATCGCTACTTATGGCGAAGGCATTGTGCAGCAATACGACGATACATACCGTGTGATAGCTCCTCGTTTGAAAGTGCGCGATCTGTTATGGGCCGATTCGGTCCTGGTGGCTGCTACTACATCGGGTGTGCTGGTAGGTAATCAATTGATACCTTATTACGATGTGCGTTGTTTGCTGCGCACGGTAGATGGCACCATATGGGCAGGTACATTTGGAGGAGGACTCAATCGATTGGAACACGATGGCACGTCCTTTAAACTGGTGCCAGAATATGTGCCCTCGCGCATCGTATTGGCAATGGTGGAAGACCAAGATGGCAATATATGGTACACAGGCGAAAATGATATCACATGTGTGAACCCCTACACCAAAGCGTATCAACACTACAACGTGTTTAGTGGTGAACACGGGGCTTGCTTCAACGAAGCCAAAGCGGTAGCATTGGGCGATGAACTGTATTTTGGTTACAACCACGGTTACTGCCATTTCCAACCAGCAGTGATGCATCAATCGGACTTTGTGCCACCCCTCGTGATAAACGACATTGAATATAAGAATAAAAATGCGGTGGCCATATCGTTTGCGGCATTGGACTATGCTAGTCCGCGCAAGATTCTGTATTCGTGGCAACTGAGCGGTGTAGATAAAGATTGGGTAACAAGCACCTCGGAACGTAAGGCTAACTACACCAACTTGAAACCTGGCAAATATATCTTTACGGTGCGCTCCACCAATAGCGAAGGTGTGTGGGTCAACAACGATGCACAAGTGACCATCACCATTCAACGCACGTTCTGGCAAACAGGCTGGGCTGTGCTCCTCATCCTGGTGGTAATCGGACTGATAGGTTGGAGTATATGGCGGTATTTTGCCAGTACCAATGCTTTGCGGCAAGAGGTAGAGGTGGAGCAAAAAGTAACCGATATCAAATTGCGTTTCTTTACCAATATCAGTCACGAATTGCGTACTCCTCTCACTTTGATTAGCGGACCAGTGGACAATGTGTTGACCAACGAAAAACTCTCGCCTGCTGTGCGGGAACAACTGGAAATAGTGTCCAGCAACGCCAGACGCATGCTGCGCATGATCAATCAACTATTGGATTTCCGTAAAATGCAGCAACACCAAATGAAACTGAAAGTGCGCCCAATTCATTTCTGGAATCTGATAGAGGAGATATGTGGCAATTTTACCAAAGAAGCCCAAACCAAATCAATTGATTTTACCAAGAATTTGCTATCTCACGATGATTTGGTGTGGGTAGATAGCGATAAAATGGATATGGTAATATACAACCTGTTGAGCAATGCTTTTAAATATACCAAAGCAGGTGGCGCAATCAAAGTAACACTGGACGACAAGGAAGATTTCTTAAAACTATCGGTGGCAGATACGGGTATAGGTATCCCTAAAGAAAAACGCAATATCCTGTTCGAGCGGTTTAAAAGCAACAACGAACTCAATGGAAAGAACATACAGATGGGTACTGGTATAGGTTTGAACCTGACCAAAGAATTGGTCGATATGCACCATGGCTATATCGAAGTAGAAAGTGAAGAAGGAAAAGGCTCGGTCTTTACAGTACTAATCAAAAAAGGTAATGAACATTTTGGCACCGAAGTGGATATTGTGGTAGATGATTCGGTATCGGCTAAGGAAATGCAACAAACTATGCCTCATCAATGGGCTGTACAAGAGTCGAAGCCTAAGATGCTGGTAGTGGATGATAACGCAGACATGCGTATCTTTATCAGCAATATATTTGTAGATCAGTTTATGGTGCAAACGGCAGAAGATGGACTGGATGCGTTAGAGAAAATCAAGTCCTCTATGCCCGATATTATTCTCTCTGACTGGATGATGCCCAATATGGACGGACTGGAACTGCTGCGTAGAGTACGTGAAAGCGAAAAGACGGCTTCTGTGCCAGTAATCCTACTGACGGCAAAAACAACCATAGAAAGCCAGTTGCAAGGTCTGGAACAAGGTGCGGATGACTATATCACCAAACCTTTCTCGCCAGCGTTTATCAAGGTGAAGGTAAATAACCTGTTGCTACAGCGCGAGAAACTACGTGCGCAATACCACTCACAGTTGATTTCGATGGATACGCACAAACAAGAAAAAACACCAGATGATCTCTTCCTGGCCCGCTTGATGGCCTTTATGGATCAGCAGATGGACAACAACGCCTTGACGGTAGAGGATATGGTGGACTATATGAATATGGGTAGAACGGTGTTCTTTAATCGCTTGAAGAACCTGACAGGTTTGAGCCCTGTGGAGTTTATCCGAGAGGTGCGTATCAAACGCTCGGTACAGTTGCTGGAACTCAATAGCTATAACGTTACGGAGATTACCTATATGGTTGGTATGAGCGACAGCCGTTATTTCTCCAAGTGCTTTAAGCAAGTAATGGGTGTCACCCCATCGGAATATAAACGACAACGCAATGAAACAGCCAACAAAGCATAAACAGACGCTCATACTGGTTGGCCTTGCTCTTGTGATGGTGGCATGCTCGCAAGGTAAAACCCAACCTCAGCGTCCTACCTTTCTTGGGCAAAAGGCTGAGGACACGGTGGCTGTCAATCTGCTGCTGATGCATCAAACGATGGCCGAGAAAGCTGACCTCCTATTGGCACAAATGGCTACGGAGGAATATGTGCTAACAGAGACTAACTATTGGGTGAAGGGTTTAGAAACAGCTCCTGCCGACCAGCCTTATCTAAAAGAGGGAGACTATGTGGATGTTGAAATTCATTTCTATGATCTACAACAACATTTGCTAGCTATTCACCAAGCCAACGTCCGCATTGGTCAGGTAGATGAAATACAAGCCGTAGTGGATGTGTTGGATAGCATGAAACGAGGCATGAGCGTTACGATGCTAGTGCCCTGGTATCTGGCTTTTGGCAGCGCGGGCAATACCGAAGTGCCACCTTATGAAAATGTAAAAGTAGAACTAAATGTCAAATAATATGAGATTGAAAACGTATGCCATGCTGCTGCTTGCACTACTGCTAGTGGGATGCCAGTCGCAAAATACTTATTCTAAATTGAGGGATAAAGAGAAAAAAGCCATTAGCGCTTATATCGATCGCGAGGGAATAAATGTGCTGGATGAAATGCCAACCGTTTGGGGCGAGAAAGATTATTATGCGGTGCCTAACTACGATGATTTTTATATCCATGTGATCGATGTAGATAGCACAAGTGGCGAAATACATACTGCAGATATCATCTTGATGCGTTATAAAAAATACGGGCTGGGAGCTTATAGCGACACTATACGCTATTGGAATACCGATGATGGAGGCAGCCCTATCTCGTTTCAATATGGCAACCCAACCGATGAGTTCTACTGCGCAGGGTGGAGTGCTGCCATAGAGGTGATGAAATATAATGGTCACTGCCGTATTATCTGCCCTAGTAAATTGGGCTTTACCGAGGATAATAGCAATGTGACTCCTTATGGCTATGAATTGAAATTTACAAAACGACCTTTTTAATAAAATAGAAACATCATGAGTTTAGTTAAGAGTATTTCTGGTATTCGCGGTACAATAGGTGGCCGAGTAGGTGAGGGCTTGAGTCCCGTGGATGTGGTGCGCTTCACAGCGGCCTATGCTACGCAACGCCGCAAGATGATGCCTGAGAACAACACAATAGTAGTGGGACGCGATGCCCGTATTTCTGGACCAATGGTCAATCTGCTCGTTAGTGGCACCTTGATGGGAATGGGCTATCACGTGGTAAACATAGGTTTGGCTTCTACTCCTACCACCGAGATTGCGGTCACGGGCGAAAAAGCAGCTGGTGGCATTATCCTCACAGCCAGCCATAATCCCAAGCAGTGGAATGCCCTGAAACTGCTGAATGAGAAGGGCGAGTTCCTAAACGATGCCGAAGGCAAGGAGGTGCTGGCTATTGCTGAGAAAGAAGACTTCGATTTTGCCCAAGTGGATGAGTTGGGCACGATGATAGAGAAAGATTATCTGCCCTATCATGTGCAGAAAGTGTTGGACTTGCAACTGGTTAACAAGTCGGCTATCGAGAAGAAAAACTTCACCGTGGCTATTGATTGTGTCAATTCGGTGGGTGGCTTGGCTATTCCAGCTATGCTACATGCCTTGGGAGTGAAAAATATTATTGAACTCAATTGCGAACCAACGGGACACTTCGCCCATAATCCAGAGCCTCTGCCTCAACACCTCACCCAAATAAGTGATTTGTTGAAATCGGGCAAGGCTGATGTAGGCTTTGTGGTAGATCCAGATGTGGACCGTTTGGCTATCATTTGTGAAAACGGCGATATGTTTGGCGAAGAATATACCCTGGTGAGCGTAGCAGATTATATTCTGTCACACACTCCTGGCAATACCTGTTCCAATATGTCCTCTACACGCGCGTTGAGCGATGTAACTCGTATGCATGGTGGGGAATATACCGCTTCGGCAGTAGGCGAGGTGAATGTAGTGACAGAGATGAAACGTGTGAACGCTGTGATAGGTGGAGAAGGCAACGGTGGGGTGATCTATCCTGCTGCGCACTATGGTCGTGATGCACTGGTCGGCATAGCCCTGTTCCTGTCTTCCTTGTGTGAGAAAGGCCTGAAAGTGAGTGAACTAAGAAAGACCTTCCCCAACTACTGCATATCAAAGAATCGTATTGATCTGACTCCAACCACCAATGTAGATGCTATTCTAGCCAGTGTGAAAGAGGCGTATAAGAACGAGCGTATCAACTCCAAGGATGGTGTGAAGATAGATTTCGAGCAAGGTTGGGTTCATTTAAGAAAAAGCAATACCGAACCTATCATCCGTGTCTATAGCGAGGCAGCAACTATGGATTTAGCCAATGAGTTGGCACAGGGCATTATAGATAAGGTTACCTCTAAACTCTAAACTGTAGGCAGCAACGCTGCCGTCCTCTAAACTATATGAACATACTACTCGTAAACGATGACGGCTGGCAGGCCAAGGGGTTAATGACTATCTTGCCCCACTTGCGCCGAATGGGTGAAGTGACAGTAGTGGTGCCTGACGGAGCACGCAGCGGTATGAGCAATGCTGTTACGGCTACGCGGCCTGTGTCGCTACGCCAAATAGAAGACCATGTGTATGTTACCGATGGCACGCCTAGCGACTGCGTAAAATTGGCAATCAACGTGCTGTTTCACGGAGATACCAGTCAGATAGATTTGCTTGTGAGCGGTATCAACCACGGTTCCAATGCATCGGTCAATCTGATTTATTCGGGCACCATGGGGGCTTGCTTTGTGGCGGCAGAACATAATATCCCTTCTATTGGCTTTTCAATAGACGACATGTCTGCAGATCCTGATTTCCAGTACATGGAGCCTTATATAGAGCAAATGATACGCCACTTGTTGGAATTGGATAGTTCGCATCAAGTGCCGTGCTATAATATCAACGCTCCCAAAGGTCCAATCGGTGGCATACGGTGGACACGTCAGTCCAAGGCTTTTTGGGCAGACGAGATGGCTCCTGTTCAGCAACCCAATGGCGAGATCATGTATCGCTTGGCGGGGCATTTGGTCAATGCAGAACCTGAGGCCACAGATACCGACTTGTATGCCATGGCGCAAGGATATTTGAGTGTGCAACCCTGTCAAATAGATATGACCGATTATGCAGCGCTTTGATCGATATTGGGTGGGAATACTCCTGGGCGTATTGATGCCTGCTTTGTTTATTGTGATTTATCTGGCGCACTATAACCTGTGGTTTTTGCTGGATGTGGGTGCTGCGGCTTTCCCGACCTATTCCAAGATGTGCCTTTTGAGCGTGTTCCCTGACATGGCTTTTGTGTTTGTGTTCTATTCGCTGGACACGTGGAATATCAGTAAGGGCATTTTGATAGGTTCTTTTCCTTTTATGTTGGCTTCTATTGCATTTACGTTATGAGATATTTTATCTTGGCTGGTGAAGCATCGGGCGATTTGCATGCCTCCAATCTGATGGATGCGCTTAAAAAGCAAGATCAGACGGCTGAGTTTGTCGGTCTGGGTGGCGATAAGATGCGTGAGGCAGGGTGCCGTTTGTTGCAAGACTATCGGCAGATGGCCTATATGGGAGTGATAGCCGTGCTGGCCAATCTCAATAAGATAAAAGAGAATTTCCGTATTGCCGAGCAGGGATTGCTAGCAGAGAAACCCGATGTGCTAATATTGATAGACTACCCTTCGTTTAATCTGAAGATAGGGCAGTATTGCAAACAGTATCTACCTCAAACCAAGATTGTCTATTATATCCCGCCTAAGATATGGGCGTGGAAGACCTATCGTGTGCACGAGATAGCCAGGGTAAGCGATTTGATATTGGGTATCTTCCCCTTCGAACCTGCTTTCTATGCCAAATATGGCTATAAGTGCGAGTACGTAGGCAATCCCACCATGGACGCTATCAATCAATTTGTAAATGAAGAATTAGTAAATAAAGAATTAGTAAAATCCCCCATTATCGCCCTCTTGCCTGGTAGCAGAAAAGGGGAAATAAAGAACTGCTTACCCAAGATGTTGGCTGCTGCACGGGAAGTCAGGAAGCAATTAATATCTCAATTCCCCAATTTACAAATTGTGGTAACGGCTGCGCCTGGTATAGATGATGCTTTTTATCAGCCTTATCTGCAAGGGGAGAAGATTACGCGTGATACTTATGCACTAGTGCGTCAGGCTACGGCGGCAGTAGTCAATTCGGGTACGGCCACGTTGGAGACGGCTCTGTTGGGTTGCCCTCAAACGGCAGTCTATCGTATTGTGTGTTCTCGTTGGTTGGGGTGGATTAGGCCATTTGTGTTTAAGATACCTTTCTTCACCTTAGTAAATATTATACCCGCGCGCGAGGTGATTAAAGAACTGATAGCGTATAATTTCACAACTAAGAATATTGTGGTCGAATTGACTCGCTTGCTGACGGACGAGGCTTATCGTCAACAGATGTTGGCGGGTTACAATGAGATACGTTCTATCTTGGGCGACCATTCCGCCGCCACCACCGCCGCAAAAAGAATTGTATCTATGCACTCTCTAAGATAGAAAATTTGTCTTTTTTGATATGTGCAAGCAATTGTGCATATTTTTTTTTGTTTTTTTATTTGCAAATATCAAAAAAAAAGTGTACTTTTGCGTCGCAAAACGCAAAATAAAGAGAATATGCCAGAGATTTGTAATTTTTATGGAATATCCATTTACATGTATATGAACGAGCATCAGCCTCCTCATTTCCATGTAATATATGGTGAATATGAAGCAGAGATTACCATTAAAGATGGAATTGTTACGGGGCGTCTTCCTCGTCGTGCATTACGGATGATTTATGATTGGCTAGATGCTCATCAAGAAGAATTGATTGAAAACTGGAAACGGTTGGAAAATCATGAAGCACCAATGAAAATAGAACCACTAAACTAAAAAAAACTATGAACACTAATTTAATCCGCGTAATCAAGGCTGACTATGTTGCCGACTATGTTTTGCGACTCACATTTAGTGATGGATTGGTTAAAAACTTTGATTTTTGGCCATTAGCGCAAGAGGGTATCTGTACTAAATTACAGGATATGGATTATTTCCGAGCTTTCCGTCTAGATCCTTGGACAGTAGATTGGAATAATGAGATAGGCTTTGCTCCTGAATATCTGTATGAACATTCGGTAGCATAACCATCGTCCTAGCCCGCTGGACGTAAAATAGCGGAAAATATTAATTAAGCATTAGCTATTATTTCGCGTTTACCGAAAAACCGACCAACTTTTTGGGAGATAAACAACTGAAATAATTAGTTAGGTTCCTGCATTAAGGATGCCTATACTCTTCATTAATAGATGCTTACACTTCTGTGTGAGTTTCTTAGAAGAGTAAAGGTCTCCTTGGTCGGTTGCCTTGGTACGCGATAAGAAACTCGCACATTTTTTATCGCCGTGGATTGATAGTTATGCCCTAATACCTATCAATCATGGCAAATGAAGCATTAACATGCGCTAAAAATGCAAAACAAGATGAGTTCTACACCCAATTAGCGGATATTGAGAAAGAACTCCGTTTTTACAAAGACCACTTCAAAAACAAGATTGTTTTCTGCAATTGTGATGATCCTTACGAGAGTAATTTTTTTAAGTATTTTGCGCTCAATTTCAATAGTTTAGGTCTCAAAAAGTTGATTTGTACCTGCTACGACGGCTCGCCCTTTATGGGGGACGAACTGATTTTTGACTTTGATATTTTTCACAACGAAGCCAGCAAAAAAGCATACAAAGTCGAGATAACCGAGGTCAAAGACGAAAACGGCGACGGGGCTATTGACCTTTCTGATGTGCGTATCTTGCTCCAAAACAATAAAAACGCTATTTCTCTTCTCAAAGGTAATGGCGATTTTCGCAGTCCAGAATGTGTCGAACTGCTCAAAGAGGCAGATATTGTTGTTACCAATCCGCCTTTTTCGCTCTTTCGTGAATACATATCACAACTGATTGATTTTCAGAAGAAGTTTATAATTATAGGCAATCAAAATGCTATTACTTATAAGGAGATTTTTGCGCTCATTAAGGAGAATAAAATTTGGTTAGGCTATAAATTTGGTGACATGAGTTTTCGCGTACCTGATTATTTTGAGCCACGCCCAACGCGCTATTGGCAAGATGAGGAAGGACACAAGTGGCGTAGTTTAGGTACAATTTGTTGGTTTACTAATTTTGATATTCAAAAACGGCATGAGGAGTTGGATTTATATAAATGTTACACGCCGGAGGAATATCAAAAATACGACAATTATGATGCAATAAATGTAAATAAAGTGGTTGATATTCCTTGTGATTATGAAGGCGTTATGGGCGTTCCTATCACTTTTTTAGACAAGTACAATCCAGAGCAGTTTGAGATAATTGGTGCTATGACTTCAACACAAGTAGACGCATATAATTTTGGCTATCCTTATGTGAATGGTGCAAAACTTTACGCCCGCATCCTTATCCGCAAACGCAAATAATTGATATACTTATGAAAATAGAACTTCACACGATTACCATCGCAGAGGTGTGTGATGGTTATGCTGACCTCAGCCTGCAAGAAGAGGGCATTGTGGGCTACCATGGTCGCCTTAACATTCGCCCCAAGTACCAACGTGAGTTTGTTTATGACGACAAGAAAAAACGGGCAGTCATGGATACCATTTGGAAAGGTTTCCCCCTCAATGTCATGTACTGGGTACACAACTCCGATGATACCTACGAACTACTAGACGGACAACAACGCACCATTTCTTTCTGTTCCTTCATCGCAGGTGAGTATATGATGGATTTTGATGGCACCCTGCGAGGATGGAATAATATGTCCGAGGATATGCAGAAACGTATCTTAGACTACAAACTGCAAATATATATTTGTGAAGGTACACCCGATGAGCAACTAGATTGGTTTCGTGTTATCAATTTTGCAGGCGAAAAACTGACAGACCAAGAATTGCGCAATGCTATCTATTCGGGGCCTTGGGTGACACAAGCCAAACGCCGTTTCAGTAAGACTGGTTGTGTTGCTTATCGCATAGGTAGCGACTATATGGATGGTTCGCCTATTCGCCAAACCTATCTTGAAACAGTGTTACGCTGGATCTCCAACAATAAAATCGATGAATACATGGTAAATCATCAACATGACACCGATGCCGATGAACTGTGGCAATACTACCAAAAAGTGATACAGTGGGTGGGAATGCTCTTTACTCAGAAACGTAAGGAAATGAAAGGTGTGGAGTGGGGATTTCTTTATAACAAATACAAAGATACTAATCTGAAAGAGAGCGAGTTGAGAGAGGAAGTTGCCAAGTTGATGCGAGATAGTGATGTCAAAAACAAACGTGGTATTTACGCTTATGTTTTCGATCACGATGAACACCACCTTGATATTCGCACCTTTGATGACAACACCAAACGCGAGGTCTATGAACGACAAAATGGTATTTGTCCACTCTGTGGCAAACATTTTGAAATAGAGCAGATGGAAGCAGACCATATTACTCCCTGGAAAGATGGTGGGCGTACCATTACTGAAAATTGTCAAATGTTGTGTCGAGAGTGTAATCGTAGAAAATCAGATAAGTAACGCCCTCGGTGGCAAAGTGAGATAAGATCACCAAGCCTATTATATCTCGACAAGGGGTTGTACACAAAAAAGTGTACAACCTCTTTTATAACTCTCTGATTATCAGCACCCCGACCTTAGTGATTCGTTAGTTATTCGTTAGCGATACCATAGTGTGTCTGCTGACTTCTACCTCCTTTCTATCTCCCATCAATTCGACATTTTCCCCTATTTGAATGCGGTTCATAAGCGGTTCGTAGCGGGCTGTCAAGCGGCTTCGATGCGGCCTCCATAAACCTTTCATCACGCCTTGGTTTCGCTATCTCCTAGACCCACCTAGTCAATCCTAGGATTTCCTACTCATTTGCTAGAACACCTATGTGTTGCGCCATTGGCATTATTTATCGTTCACTTAGCAGGCGATACCATCGCCGTCCTTTTTCGGAGCCGATGGGGACGGGCGCGTTTTGTGGGGCATTTATAGTTAGACACTAAGTCTTCC
>JAKSNM010000033.1 GCA_024399785.1 Paludibacteraceae bacterium | reverse complement strand
ATACTAAAATGTCAAAAATTTGTCAAATTACCGGCAAGAGAGCCATGATGGGATGTAATGTCTCACACTCGAAACGCCACACAAAGCGCAGTTTCGATGTGAACTTGTTCCACAAGAAGTTCTACTGGGTAGAACAGGACTGCTGGATTAGCCTGAACGTGAGTGCGGCTGGTCTGCGTACAATTAACAAAATCGGTTTGGACGCTGCGCTGAAGCAGGCCGCCGAAAAAGGGTATCTTTACGAATAAACTAAGGAGGAGTAAAAACAATGGCAAAGAAATCGAAAGAAGCACGTACCCAAGTAATCTTGGAGTGCACTGAGCAAAAGGCCAGCGGTGTGCCAGGTATGTCTCGCTACATCACCACGAAAAACCGCAAAAACACTCCTGATCGTTTGGAGCTGATGAAGTATAATCCCTATTTGAAGAAGTACACACTTCACAAAGAGATTAAGTAATTAACCATTTAAAAGATTTAGACTATGGCAAAGAAAGCGGTCGCAACCTTGCATACTGGTAACGCTGGTCGTACTCATACCAAATGCATCAAAATGGTAAAGAGCCCAAAGACTGGTGCCTACATCTTCCAAGAGGAAGTAGTAGAAAATGAAAAAGTAAGTGCGTTCTTTAAATAAGCAACGCGTATGAATAACAGCAAAACTCCTGCCCTCCCTAGTGTGTGAGCAGGAGTTTTACGTTTGAATGAACCTATATACAAACAACCATGCAACCTGTAACTATTCGTCCCATATCAACCCAACGTGGTATTCGTCAATTCATAACTTTTGCCAACGAACTGTATAAAGATAGTCCGTATTATTGTCCACCGCTATGGCTGGACGAGATGCATACGTTTGACAAACAGAAAAATCCATCGCTGGAGGTGTGTGATATCCAACTATGGATGGCCTATCGTGGCACGCAACCCGTAGGACGTATAGCTGGCTTTATCAATCGTGTAGCCAATGCACATTGGCAAGTAAAAAGAGTGCGATTTGGTTGGATGGATTTTGTAGATGATATGGAGGTGAGTCACGCCTTGTTGGATACTGTAGCCGCATGGGGAAAAGAGCGAGGTATGACTCAAATGAATGGTCCGGTAGGGTTGACAGATTGGGACCATGAGGGGCTGTTGATAGAGGGATATGCATATGTGGCTCCAATGGCCAGTTTGTATAATTTTCCCTATTACGTGCAACATATGGAGCACTATGGGTTAAATAAAGAGGTAGATTGGATAGAATATCAGATAGTGGCTCCCGAGCAGGTGCCCGAGCGGGTGCATCGCATGGCGCAGATTGTGGCGCAACGAAGCAAACTGCATGTGGACAATGTGCGTAGTTGTAGCGAACTGAGCAAGAAATATGGCTTGCAGTTTATGGATGTGCTGGATGCAGCGTATTGTCAGTTGTATAATTTCCAGCCGATGACGGAACATCAAAAAGCACACTATAGGGATATGTATTTCCCGTTGATAAATTTCGATTTTGTAGCGATAGTAGCCAATGAACAAAACGAGGTGGTAGGTGTAGGTGTGGGTATGCCCGATATTGCGAAGGCCTTAAGGAAGTGCGGTGGAAAGCTATTCCCACTGGGATGGTGGTATTTGTTGCGCGCGCTCAAGAGCAAACATTTTGAGGTGTTTGATCTGCTATTGATAGCGGTGCGCCCTGACTATAGAGACAAGGGCGTGAACAGTATGGTGTTTGACAAAATAATACCATCGTTTAAGCAATATGGTGTGCGAACCATAGAGACCACATCGATGCTGGAGACCAACCACAAGGTATTGGCCAATTTTGAAGAATATGAGAAAAAACAACATAAGCGTCGTCGCGCGTATGTGAAAGATATATAATGTATAGCCATGCCAGAGATTGTGTTGCATTATATTTGGTGGAAAGGTTTGTTTTTGAACGAGCCGCAATACACCACCGATGGCCGCAGGGTAGAGGTAGTATCTACAGGGCGGCATAATTTGTGTGCTGGTCCAGATTTTACGGACGTGCGCGTACGTATAGACGGAGTGGAACTGGCAGGGGAAATAGAAATACATGTAGATAGTCGGGATTGGTATCACCATCACCACGATATAGATGCGGCATACGACAGAGTGCTATTGCATGTGGTGTCGCGGGCCACGCAGCCGGTGTATAATTCAAAAGGACAGGTGCTGCCGCAAATGGAACTATGCTATCCGCACGACAGAGACTATGTGGATGGTATGCTAAGCGAGGCTTTGGCAATGGATTCGGCGGTAACGATGCACCGTTGCGCCGAGCATTTGATGAATGATCCAGGTTTGGTGACTGAAGGCTGGAAACAGACCATGTTGCACCGCCGAATGGAGTGTAAACGAGAGTCGATAATGCGTTTGCTGCAAGTGACGCACAACGACTGGCGCTATGCGTTTTATGTATGTATGGCGCACGCGTTTGGTTTTCATATAAATGGCGTGCCGATGGAACTGTTGGCACTGGCTACGCCATTGGCCGTACTGGCCAAACACCGCAACCAGATGGCGCAACTGTCGGCGTTGCTGCTGGGACAGGCAGGTTTGCTAGATGAGGACGAGGCGATGTGGAATGAGTATATGTTTTTGCAGCATAAATATGGACTGAAACCGATAGATGCCAGTTTGTGGAAGCAGGGTGGGTTGCGTCCGCAGAACAGACCGCGTGTACGGATTATGCAGTTGGCAGAATTGATACACCACGGAGACGGTTTGCTAAGTCAATGTATGGACACTACGGATGTGGGGCAGCTGCAGGACTTGTTGGCTGTGGCACAAATGGGCAAGGCGAGTGTGGATAGTGTGCTGATCAATGTGGTGGCACCATTTATGTATGCTCGTGGTCAAAGGCAAGAGGCGTTTGACCTGTTGCGGCAACTGCCAGCCGAGGATAATCGAATCGTGCGTCAGTGGAAAACGATAGGTCAGTCGGTGCACACAGCCAGTGATACGCAGGCGTTGCTGCATCTGTATGAAACCTATTGTGAGTCAGGCAGGTGTATGCATTGCGGAGTATGGAGCGAGATAAGCAATCGGTAAAATTGCATATTTTTCGCCTTTTTATTTGTATAAGTCATATTTTTTTTGTAACTTTGCGCTCGAATTGACTGAATGGTCAAAAAGTTAAGATTATTACTAAAAAAACTACCTATATGAAACTAGATGAAATTACAAACAAACTCTATGCAGAAGGTGTAGAGAAAGGCAAAGAAGAGGCACAGGCTATTGTGGCAAAAGCCCAAGCTGAGGCAAAGGCCATCGTGGAAAAAGCCAAAGCAGATGCGCTGGATCAGCTGCAAAAAGCCGAACAAAAAGCCAAAGAAATAGATGCTCACACCCGCTCAGAGTTGAAAATGTTTGCCGAGCAAAGCGTGAATGCGCTGAAAACAGAGGTGACCAATCTGGTAAATGGCAAGATTGTGTCCGATAGTGTAAAGGCAGCTATGGCAGACCCTAAATTTATGCAAGGTATTATTGCCAAAATGGCCGAAGAGATGGCCAAAGAAGGCAAAGTAGAGATAGATGCTAAGGACGCTGAGGCACTAAAAGCCTATTTTGCAGCCAATGCCAAAGGTTTGCTGGAAAAAGGCGTGAGCATCAATGAGGTAAAAGGTTTGAAGACTGATTTCCAACTAAAAGCCGACAAAGGTGGGTATAAACTAGCCTTTGGTGAAGCTGAATTTGTAGCCTATTTTAAAGAGTTTTTGCGTCCACAGTTGATAGAACTGTTGTTCTAAAAAACTAGACAACTAGGTAACTAGAAAACCAGATAAACTATGGGATATGAATATCTATTGGCCGGTTTGCCTGAGCTAAAAGCAGGAGATAAAGCCCCTATGACCATAGAGGCATTGGAAGAACTGCTGGCAGAGCATCTGGGGGAGCAAGATCTGGAGCAGTTGCGCCTAATGAAACATCGCGCCAGTTATGGTGTGAATGCGTTTGTGCGCGACTGGCAGGCTTTTAACCGCGACCTAAACAATGTGCTGACGGCTGAGATATGTCGCAAGCATGGCTTGGATATAAAAAAGAATATCTTGGGCGAAATGCCTGTGGATATAGATGCTGAGATAAAAGCTATCAGCCAAATAGTCAACTTGTACGAGCGCGAGCGCGCAATCGACGCCGTGCGCTTTCGTTGGCTGGAAGAGCGCACACAGATGGTCATCTTCTCGCTAGAAAATGTGTTGGCCTATTACCTGGAGCTGCAGATGCTCTGTCGTTGGGATGTGCTGACGCGTGAGACGGGCGAACAGGTGTTCCGCGAGATAGTGGCCGATATGAAACAAGGCATCAATGGTAAATTGTAAATGATAAAACAGTAAAGATAATGACAACAGGTAAAGTAAAAGGTATCATCTCCAACCTAGTAACAGTGGTGGTAGATGGCCCTGTATCACAAAACGAAATTGCCTACATCAGCGTAGGTGGCGCCAAAGAAAGCACCAAACTGATGGCAGAGGTGATCAAAGTGACGGGCGAGAATGTGTTCGTTCAGGTGTTTGAGTCAACTCGTGGCCTAAAAGTAGGTGACACGGTGGAGTTTCAAGGTCACATGCTAGAGGTGACGCTAGGTCCAGGTTTGCTAAGCCGTAACTACGATGGCCTGCAAAATGACCTGGATAAATTGACGGGTGTGTTCTTGCAACGTGGCGAATATAACTTCCCATTGGACAAGGAGAAACTATGGCATTTCAAACCATTGGCCCAAGTGGGCGATCGCGTAGAAGCTGCAGCATGGTTGGGCGAAGTGGACGAGAATCACCAGCCACACAAGATCATGGTGCCATTCGCAATGGAAGGCGCTTACACTGTGAAGTCTATTGCGAAAGAAGGAGAGTATAAGATAGAAGATGTGATGGCTGTGCTGACCGATGCCGATGGCATAGATCATCAGGTGACCATGATACAAAAATGGCCAGTGAAAAAAGCAATCCTGGCATACAAAAGTAAACCACGCCCATTTAAACTATTGGAAACGGGTATGCGTACCATAGACACGGCCAACCCTATCTGTGAGGGTGGTACAGGTTTTATCCCTGGTCCTTTCGGTACGGGTAAGACGGTGCTGCAACACTCTATCTCAAAACAAGCCGAGGCAGATATCGTAATCATCGCTGCGTGCGGTGAGCGTGCCAACGAGGTAGTAGAGACCTTCACCGAGTTCCCCGAACTAGAAGATCCACACACGGGTCGCAAGTTGATGGAGCGTACCATCATCATTGCCAACACCAGTAACATGCCTGTGGCCAGCCGTGAGGCATCTGTTTACACCTCTATGACTATTGCTGAGTATTATCGCTCGATGGGTTTGCGTGTACTATTGATGGCTGACTCCACATCGCGTTGGGCACAAGCTTTGCGTGAGATGAGTAACCGTATGGAGGAACTGCCAGGTCAGGACGCTTTCCCAATGGATTTGAGTGCTATCATCGGTGCTTTCTACGCACGTGCAGGTTATGTGTATCTAAACAATGGTAAGACGGGTTCAGTCACCTTCCTGGGCACTGTGTCGCCTGCGGGTGGTAACCTAAAAGAGCCTGTGACCGAAGGAACCAAGAAAGTGGCTCGCTGCTTCTATGCCCTGGAGCAAGCGCGTGCTGACCACAAACGCTATCCGGCTGTTAACCCCATCGATTCATACTCGAAATATATTGAATATCCCGAGTTCGCAGAGTATATATCCGGATTGATAGATGACCAATGGATACCAACGGTAAATGAGATGAAAACCTATCTGCAACGTGGTAAGGAGATACAAGAGCAAATCAACATCCTGGGTGATGATGGTGTGCCAGTAGATTATCACGAGAATTTCTGGAAATCAGAGGTGATTGACTTTGTGATATTGCAACAAGATGCGTTTGATAAGGTAGATTCGGTCACCCCATTGGCCCGTCAGCGCTATATGTTGAATATTGTGATGGGTATATGCCGTAGCGACTATAACTTTGATAACTTCCTGGATGTAGCCGACTATTTCAAACGTGTGATTAACCTTTGTAAGCAGATGAACTATAGTGAGTTTGAATCTAGTGAGTTTAAAGGCTTTGAGGAAAAGCTGAAAGCTTTACTGGATGAAAAGCAAATCAAGGGATAATGTACCAATTTACAAATTTACAAATTGATTAACTATGGCAAAAGCATTTCAAAAAATATATACACAAATCACGGCTATCACCAAGGCTACATGCTCGCTGAAAGCCGAAGGAGTAGGTAACGAAGAGTTGGCTACCGTGAATGGTAAACTGGCTCAGGTAGTGAAGATCATGGGCGATGAGGTCACCTTGCAGGTGTTCCAAGGCACCGAAGGTATCCCTACCAATGCCGAGGTGGTGTTCTTAGGCAAGGCTCCATCGCTAAAGGTGAGCGACCAACTGGCTGGACGTTTCTTTAATGCCTATGGCGACCCTATCGATGGCGGACCTGCAGTAGAGGGCAAAGAGATAGAGATAGGCGGACCCAGTGTGAACCCTGTGCGCCGTAAACAACCATCCGAGTTGATTGCCACGGGTATAGCTGGTATCGACCTGAACAACACACTGGTGTCGGGACAAAAGATTCCTTTCTTTGCCGATCCTGACCAGCCATATAACCAAGTGATGGCCAATGTGGCCCTGCGTGCCGATGTAGATAAGATCATCCTGGGCGGTATGGGACTGACCAATGATGACTATTTGTACTTTAAAAACGTGTTTGCCAACGCAGGTGTGCTGGATCGTATTGTGTCGTTTGTCAATACAACCGAGAATCCTGCCGTAGAGCGTCTGTTGATACCTGATATGGCACTAGCAGCAGCCGAATATTTCGCAGTAGAAAAGCACCAGAAAGTGCTGGTACTGCTAACCGATATGACGCTATATGCCGATGCCTTGGCTATTGTGAGCAACCGTATGGACCAGATCCCAAGTAAGGACTCTATGCCTGGTAGTTTGTATTCAGACTTGGCTAAGATATACGAAAAAGCCGTGCAGTTCCCCGAGGAAGCTGGTGGTGGTTCAATCACAATCATAGCCGTGACCACACTATCGGGTGGCGATATCACGCATGCTATTCCTGATAACACAGGTTATATCACCGAGGGTCAGTTGTACCTGCGTCGTGACGCCGAAATAGGCAAAGTAATCGTAGATCCATTCCGCTCGCTGTCTCGTTTGAAACAGTTGGTGGCTGGTAAGAAAACGCGCGAAGATCACCCACAGGTAATGAACGCTGCTATTCGACTATACGCCGACGCCGCCAATGCCAAAACGAAATTGGAGAATGGCTTTGATTTGACGGATTATGACAACCGTTGCCTGGAGTTCGCCAAAGAGTATTCTGACAAGATCTTGGCTATTGATGTGAATATCAACACCGTTGAGATGTTGGATATCGCATGGAGTCTGTTCGCCAAGTATTTCAAACCCGAAGAGGTAAATATCAAACAAGCGCTAGTAGATAAATACTGGAAATAATGGCCATAACATTTCAATATAATAAAACATCGCTGCAAGGTCTGGAAAAGGACTTGAAGATGCGGCAACGCACGCTGCCTACGCTTCAAAGCAAAGAGACCGCCCTGCGCCTGGAAGTGAAGCGCGCAAAGGACGAAATCAAAGCTTTGGACGAGGAGGTAGATCGCCGTATCAAGGACTATGACCAGATGATGGCCCTGTGGGGAGAGTTTGATACATCGCTTATCCATGTGGATGATGTACGTATGTCTATCAAAAAGATAGCTGGCGTACGCATACCTGTATTGGATGAGGTGGTTTATACTACCAAGGCGTTTAATATCTTCTCGTCTCCCAAGTGGTTCTTGGATGGCTTTGAGCAACTCAAAGCGATAGCAGATGTAGGCATTCGTCAGGAGTTTGTACGGCGAAAAGTAGATTTGCTGGAGTATGCTCGCAAGAAAACGACGCAGAAAGTGAATCTGTTTGAGAAAGTACAAATACCTGGTTATCAAGATGCTATTCGTAAGATAAAACGATTTATGGAGGATGAGGAGAACCTAAGTAAATCCAGCCAAAAAATCGTGAAAGGTAAGCGTGAGCGCGAGGCTATGTTGGCTGAGCAAGCTAGAAAGGAGGCTGCTATATGATCACAAAGATGAAAAAATACACCTTTTTGGTGATGGCATCGCATTATGAGCAGTTCCTGGAGCAAGTGCGTGAGGCTGGGGTAGTGCATATCACCCTGAAAGCCGAAGGTCTGGCCGAAAATGAAGATATACAGGCTGCCTTAGCTGAAAAAGAGCAACTGGAGCGCGTAATCAAACAAGGTGCCCCCGATCAATTATTGCAGGAAAAGAATAATTTGACAGACAAGATAGCTGCTACGGAGCACGAAGCGGCACGTATGGCTGTGTGGGGCGATTTTGATTCGGCCAAAATGGAAGCGTTGAGCAAGGCAGGCTACACCCTGTATTACTACACCTGCGCGAGCAGTAAATGGCAAGACGAATGGGGTATAGAGGTGGCCAAAGTCGGTAGCGAGACCTATTTTGTGGCATTGCAACCGATAGATAATGAGGCTGTTAAGTGTGAGGAACTGAACGAGAAATCGTCGGCCGAACTGGCGCAAGACATAGAGGCGTTGCGCGGCTTATTGGCGGCTGCAGATGCACGTATAGAGGCTTGGCAACTGGCCCATTTGGAGGAAACCAAACAGGCCCTAAAAGCCATAGATCAGCAGATTGACTGGAAACAAGTAACGCTATCGAGCGACAGCGTAGCCGAAGGTGCGCTGAAACTAGTGGAAGGTTTCTGCCCCGCAGATAGTACCGAGGCGTTGGATCAACGTTTGGAAACACTGGACTGCTATTACGAGGCCGAAGACCCCAAACCAGAAGATGCTACGCCTATCCAACTGCACAACAACTGGTTTACCAAACTATTTGAGTGCCTGACAGGCATGTATGGCTGGCCCAACTACGGCGAGTTTGACCCAACACCTATCCTGGGCCCGTTCTTCCTGTTATTCTTCGCCCTGTGTATAGGCGACGCAGGTTATGGACTCGTGTTGTTGCTGGTGGGCTATTTGTTGCACAAAGGCAAACTGAAAATTGAGATGTTTGATGGCATGGGACCTATCATTATGGCGCTGGGCGTGGGCTCAACCATAGTCGGCTATCTGATGGGCGGTTTCTTTGGTATCAACCTATATACAGCCGAATGGTTCCCAGCAGCAGGCAAACAACTGATGTTTAATAGTTTGGGAGATGCCAGTGGCAAAATAGCAGGCTATGATGTGATGATGGTGCTGGCCCTGATAATCGGTATTGTACATATCTGTTTGGCCATGACGATCAAATGTCTGTGCCTGACTCGTCGCTTTGGCTTTAAAGAGGCTATATCGACATGGGGTTGGCTGATATTGATTGTCGGCGGATTGGTAACGGCTGTGCTGGCCATGACGCATGTGTTTAGCGCAGAAGTGACCAATATCGTGCTAATCGTGATAGGGGCTATATCGGCACTGGGTATATTTATTTTCAATAAACCTGGTCGCAATCCGCTAATCAATATAGGGGCAGGCTTGTGGGACACCTACGGCATGGCTACAGGATTGATGGGCGATGTGCTGTCCTATTTGCGTCTATATGCCCTGGGCTTGGCTGGCGGTATGTTGGGCGCTGCGTTTAACCAACTGGGCCAAATGGTGCTGGGCGATACTCCATCAGCAGGTACATGGATAGGATTTATCGTGATCGTGACTTTTGGCCATGTGCTCAACCTGTTGATGGCATGTCTGGGTGCGTTTGTTCACCCTTTGCGTCTCACATTTGTGGAGTATTTCAAAAATGCCGGCTATGAAGGGTCTGGCAAAGCATATAAACCGTTTAAGAAATAAAAGTATAATAAATAAACAATTAAAATTATGGAACAATTATGTGGTTATCTTGGATTGGGTCTGATTCTTGGCCTATCCGGTATTGGTTCTGCTTACGGAACCACAATTGCAGCCAATGCTGCTGAAGGTGGCTTGAAAAAAGCTCCTGAGAAAAGTAGTGCATTTATGATTTTGTCCGCTTTGCCTGCAACGCAAGGTTTGTATGGCTTTGTGGTATTTTTGATGTTGCGTGGCATGGTGCAGACCAATCCTATGCTCTTGCTGGGTATTGGTTTGGGTATCGGTTTGGTATTCCTGCTATCTGCTATTCGTCAAGGTCAAGTAGCTGCCAATGGTATTTCCAGCATAGCAGCAGGTCATGATGTAATGGCTAATACAATGATTTATTGCGCCCTGCCTGAGTTCTACGCTATTTTGGCCTTGGTAGGTGCACTGATGGCATAACAACTGGCAGTATGAATAAATCTATCTTTTCAGCCCTGCTCATAGCAGTAGGTATAGCTGTGGGCGGGCTGTTTATTTATTTGGGCATCCACCAAATGGCCTACCATGACCGTGCAGTCACCGTCAAAGGACTGTCGCAACGCACCGTGCAGGCCGACTATGTGGTGTGGCCGCTGAAGTTTTCGGTCAGTGGCAATGACCTGACCGCCCTATCCAAACAACTGAGCGAAGTAGAGCAAACGGCACGTCAATTCTTTATCAACAAAGGATTTAAGGCCGAGGATATGTCGCTAAGCAATGTGGAGATAGAGAATAATTGGGCGAACTATTACGAGCGTCGTCCTGAGTATAACTACACCATCTCGTGCTCGCTGATTATCTCTACGGCTGATGTAGAGAGAGTAGTGAGCAACCAGGGTTGCCAAGCCGAATTGCTGGCACAAGGTGTGATATTGAATTCCTATTCGTGGAACACCAATTATCAGTATAATGGTCTCAGCGACCTGAAACCTGAGATGATAGAAGAGGCCACCAAGAACGCACGTGCGGTGGCACAAAAATTTGCCGATGATGCCCAATGTTCATTGGGTTCGATACGTAATGCCAGTCAAGGTCAGTTTAGCGTAGATAACGATGATAACCAGCCTTGGATCAAGCATGTACGTGTGGTAACAACGGTGGATTATTATCTGAAATAAGTGTAGTATGTTTCTGGGATTGAGCCTATCGGCCTGGCTGGTAGTAGCAATAGCTATTGTAGCTTTTGCAGTATTGATTTTCACGAAAGTCAAACCAGCGTTGGTTTTCTTTGTCATCATGGCCTTGTTGGCCATGATGCCTATTATGCCGTTTACGTCTGCCTTTGCGGGTTTTGCCAGCGAGAGTGTGCTATTAGTAGGCGTATTGTTTATTATGATAGCAGGCTTGAAATATGCTGGTGCGTTAGATTGGATGGTAAAGCATTTGATGGGCCAACCCAAAACCTATGTGGGCGCTATATTGAGGCTGATGATACCCGTTAGTTTGCTATCGTCGGTGATGAGCAATACCACCACTACAGCCCTGTTCAAAGGAGTAGTGCAACGCTGGGCACAGGAGCTGAAAATGTCTCCGTCTAAACTGCTGATACCGTTGGCTTATGCTGCCACCATAGGAGGTTTGCTCACCTTGATAGGTACGCCACCCAACCTGATTATATCGTCTTTGTACGCTGGTAAATCGGGCGTGGTGCTCAACCTGTTTGCACCATTTCCCATAGCGATATGTTGTGTGATGGTAGATATAGCTATCGTTGTGATACTGCGTAAGTTACTACCAGAGCGAATAGCAAAAGCAGAAGAAACAAACACCGAACTTCGCGACGAAAACGGCAGGTCCATTACAAGCGATGCACCCAAGTGGAAAACCTATTTGAGTTTAGGCATTATGGTGGCTATGTTGGTAGCTTCGGCTTGCAATATACCAGGTTTTCCATTGGCCAGTTGCGCTTTGGCTGCTGGGCTGTTGATGCTGGTGTTTGGCTGCTGTACGGCTAAACAGGCGTTTATGGAAGTAGATTGGCAAGTGCTGATTGTGTTTGCTGGTTCGGTAGGGTTGGGAGCCGCTATTGACGCTACGGGTATAGACGACAAGCTGGTGGAGGCTTTGCTCACAGTATGCCATTCCAACCCAATATGGGTGATGGTAGCGATTTGTGTGGTGAGCAGTCTCATGACCGAAATCATCTCTGATACTGCGTGTGGAGCAATGTTCTTTCCTGTAGCATGGCAGGCTGCCAGCGAACTTGGGGTAGATCCGTTGCCTATATTGATAGCGCTGATGATGAGCGTGTCCTCTAGTTTTTCCACACCTATAGCTACGCCTCCCAATCTGCTGGTGTATCTGGATGGTGGCTATCAGTTCACCGACTATGCGCGTATAGGACTGCCTATGAAACTATGCCATATAGCTACGGCTATTGGTGCAACATTATTGATTTATCCGTTATAAACTATGGTAAAACATATTATTCTCTGGACATTGAATCCAGATTTGACAGGTGAGCAACGTGCTACGGTGCTCCGTGAAATAAAAGAAGGTCTAGAAGGTTTGAAAGGTCAGGTGCCAGGGCTAGTAGATGTACACGTCCAAATAGATGGGCGTATAGACACCTCCAATTGCGATTTGATGCTGGATTGCACTCTGGAATCAGAGGCTGCATTGCGCGCTTATGCGGTGCATCCTGCGCATGTGGCAGTAGCTAATGGCAAGGTGCGTCCCTATACCATACAGCGTGTGTGCCTGGACTACGCTATCTAATTCTTTTTCTTGCCTCCGTATTCAAACGAGAGTGGGATAGGCTTGGGCAATGCGACAGGTATGCCTGCCATATTGATGAGCGGTTTGAGCATCACCGTGACGTGTGTTGGAGTGTCGCTCATATTTAGGAAGTTCTTCACCGTATTGATCATGGTGGATTGGGAGTGCTTTTTCAGCAACTCTTTTACATCTACACTTATTCGAATAGGCATATCGGCAGTGCTTTGTCCCGCTACGATGAAGGCATCTACATTGCTGCCTTCAGCCAATGGAATGCTGTCTAGTGCTACGGTATAAAATAGTTTATCTATCGAAGCTGTTTGTTTATTTGGGTTATGCACACGAATATGGATGGTGCAACCCAGTGTTATCTTGTCTGCTTTGCCCAGCAAGGCGCGTGTCATCATGGTGACACCAGCTATCGACTTGCGGTCTTGGCTGGTCATGTCCATAAAAGTGACATCCGAGATGTGTGAATAGGTATATTCACAATCTTTCAATCGAATAGCTTGTGTGATGCTGCATGACTGCAAGGCAACCAAACCCAAAAGGAATAGAGCAAATGTGGCAGTAGATAAGAATGTTTTTTTCATATTTATCGAAGTTTATTACGTAGAAAATGTTGTTTGGCGTAGGTGAAATAGAATATCAATCCCAGCATATAGAGCCCCACGCCCGTCCAGAAGGCTGCATAATAGCCCCAATGTTCGGCTACGCTGCCTCCTGCGAACATACCAACGGCCATGCCCAAATCCCAACCCGTCAGGATAGTAGAGTTGGCGGTGCCGCGTTGGTTGTTTTCGGCCAGGTTGATAAACATATTTTGCAGGGCAGGCCACAGGTGTCCATTGCCAAGACCTATCACAAAGGGTGCCAGGTAATAGGCCCACTCATAGTGGACAGCAGAGAACAGGATGAATCCACTGATACTCACCACGATACCCATAGAAGCGTTGCGCACCATTTTGCCCTCGCGCAGGCTGTGCGAGCCTGTTAGTCGCGATACAATCAGTCCGATAGCGAATAGCGTAAAGAAAAGCCCCGTACCCGTAGTGATGCCCAGTTTCTCGCGTCCGTAGATGGCTACGTAGGTAGATAGAATGCCATAGGCAAAGGCCAGGGAGAAGATAACCAAGAACAGTGCCCAACCTTTTAGCAACAGGAATCGGTCAAGCGATAGTTTGGATTTATTGGCGATACACTCTCTGGGTTTTAGACGCAAGGTGGCATCGACGATTACTCCGACTAGCGAACATAGCATTGATAGGGCAAATAGCATATTGTAGCTGTGGAAACGGGCATAGAGCAGCAAACCTATACTGGGGGCAATAGCCGAAGCTATATTGTTGCTCAGACCGAAATAGCCAATACCCTCGGCACGGCGTGAAGAGGGCAGCACATCGATCATCACGGTGCTAAGGCTCACACCTGTGGCGCCAAATGGCGCACCATGCAGCATACGAAAAATGGCAAACATAGTGAGCGACCCCGCTATGATATAACTACCAAAAAACACGCAAGTGAGAAAATAGACAATCAATAGCACCAATTTGCGAGGCCATGTGTCCACCATATAGCCGCTAAACGGGCGCATTAACAGGGCGGCCAGGGCATAGCCAGAGAGCACTAGGCCTATCACTTCTTTGTTGGCACTATAGGTGTCGGTGAGGTAGAGAGGCAATAGGGGAGTCATGAGCATAAAAGCAAAGTACAGCAAGAAATTGCTGCACCAAACCTTTAAATATTCACTATTCCACAAGCGTTCTTCCATAAAGCGGTGCAAAATTACAAAAAATCTACAATATACGCAAATTTTTGCACAACCATTTCTATAAAAAAGTGTAACTTTGCACTCGCTATGAGATATCGTAATCTTCCTAATACAGATTTGAATGTGTCTGTGCTCTCATTGGGTACAGCTACTTTTGGTGGTTCCTACGGCTTTGAGGGGTGGGGACATGTTGATGTGGTGGAAGCCACACGTATGGTCAATATGGCGCTAGATGCTGGCATCAATCTCTTTGACACGGCCGATGTCTATTCTCAGGGCTGGAGCGAACGTATCTTGGCGCAGGCTATTGAGGGCAAGCGTCACCAATTGCTATTGGCCAGCAAGGGTGGCTTTCGCATGAGCACACATCCAAAGGATGTGGGTGCATCGCGCGAACATCTGATAAAGGCATGCGAAGACAGTCTTCGTAGATTGAATACGGACTATCTAGATTTGTATTATGTGCATGGCTGGGACGGCAATGTGGCTGCGGAAGAGACGGTGCGGGCGATGGATGAACTGGTGCAATCGGGCAAGGTGCGTTATGTGGCGTGCTCAAACTATAGTGGATGGCAGGTGATGAAATCGTTGGCTATAGCCGACCATGAGCATCTGAATCGATATGTGGCACACCAGGTCTATTATTCGTTGCTCAATCGGGATTATGAGTGGGAACTGATGCCACTGGCGCAAGACCAGCACTTGGGTGCTATGATTTGGAGTCCGTTGGCTGCAGGTCGTTTGGCAGGCAGATACCGTCGTGGAGTGCCTGTGCCTGACGACGCGCGTGTGAAACATAACGGTGTGCCTGTGCGGGATAATGTGGTGAACTATGAGGCGTTGTATCGCATTGTAGATTGTCTGGACGAGATAGCAGCCGAGACGGGTCATTCGGTAGCGGATGTGTCGTTGGCGTGGCTCTTGTCGCGTCCTACGGTGACGAGTGCTATTATTGGTGCGCGTACGGAGCAGCATTTGCGGGATAACCTGTCAGCAGGCGATGTGGAGTTGACCGCTGAGCAGATTGCGCGTTTGGATGAGGCCAGCCGTCAGCCCAAGGCCTATCCCTATTGGCACCAGGCATTGAAACCCGAAATGAAATCACAGATTTTTTATTGATTTATTTGTGTATATGAAAATTTTGTTGTAATTTTGCAATCGAAAAGCAAATTAACCCATCATGCAGGGC
>JAKSNM010000032.1 GCA_024399785.1 Paludibacteraceae bacterium | reverse complement strand
CGCTCTTTTGTAATAAATTACAAAGGACATAGAAAAAAACACAATGTCAAACAAACGCAAAATAATCAACGACCCCGTCTTTGGCTTCTTTAACCTGCCAAACGATTTAGTCTATGACGTGCTGCAACACCCCTACGTACAACGACTGGGACGCATCCGCCAACTGGGACTAAGCAACATGGTCTATCCTGGGGCTACACATACCCGATTCAGTCACTCACTGGGCGCTATGCACCTGATGCAAGAAGGTATAGCCGCCTTGCGCCAAAAAGACATAGCCATATCCGATAGCGAAGCTACAGCCGCCGAAATAGCTATCCTGCTACACGACATAGGGCACGGACCATTCTCACACGTATTGGAACATACCCTGGTGGAAAACATCACCCACGAGGAAATCAGCCTCATGATGATGCAACAGATCAACCAAGACCTGGGCGGACTGGACGAAGCTATCGCTATATTCAAAAACGAATATCCCCGCCACTTCCTGCACCAACTCATATCAAGCCAATTGGACGTAGATCGTATGGACTACCTGTGCCGCGACTCGTTCTTCACAGGCGTGCAAGAAGGCCGCGTAGCCAGCGAACGTCTGCTGAAAATGCTGAACGTGGTGAACGATAAACTGGTGGTGGAGAAAAAAGGCATCTACTCCGTAGAGAAATTCCTGGTAGCCCGCCGACTGATGTATTGGCAGGTGTATCTGCACAAGACATCCGTAGCAGCCGAGCAACTGCTCATATCCGTTCTCACCCGTGCCAAAGAACTGGCATCACAAGGAGTGGAACTATTCTGTTCACCTGCCCTGCACTATTTCCTCTACCACCGCGTCACCGACCGCGACTTTGCGCTGGGTAGCGAGGCTATGCGCAACTACGCACTATTGGACGACAGCGACGTGATAAGCGCCATCAAAGCATGGATGAGCCACGAGGACAAAGTGCTGCGCCTGCTATCCGAGGCCTTCACCAACCGCAACCTCTTCCGCCCAAGACTATTGGAACAACCACTATCCGAAGAAGAGAAAGCCATGTTATGTTCATGTTATGTTGAGCACCTGGGCATAGCCGAAAAAGATGCACACTATTTCTTTGTGGAGCATATATCGACCAATAGCACCTATTCTGAAAAAGATGACTCGATAGATATACTCAACCAAGACGGGTCAGTAGCCGACATAGCCGAAGCCAGCGAAATACTGGATCTGGATTCCCTGACACGCAAACCACAGAAACTATACCTGTTTCAATACAGGATATAATTGGTAAATTAGTCAATTAGTAAATTTGTAAATTAAGATAATGCAATTTAGTGCTGAACAAATAGCCGCCATGCTGGGCGGAGAGATAATAGGCGACAAGAGCCGCAGCGTAAGCAACGTAGCTGGACTGGAAAATGCCAAAGAGGGCGACCTCTGTTTTTTGGGCGACGAAAAATACCTACCCTACTTGGCTGCTACCCAAGCCTCGGTAGTGCTGATTAGCAAAGGCCTAGTCTATGACGGACCAACAGCCGCTACCTTGATTCGTGTAGAGAACGCCCGTGGTGCTATGGCACAACTGCTGCAAGCCGTAGCCGAAGTGCTGAACCCCAAACGTCGCGGTATAGAGCAACCTGCCTATATCGCTGAGGGCGTAGCCGTGCCCGAAGATGCGTACATAGGCGCAATGGCTTACATAGGCAAGAACGTGCGCCTGGGCAAAGGCGTGCAGATATACCCACAAGTCTATCTGGGCGACAACGTGGTAGTAGGCGACAACACCGTGCTCTACCCTGGCGTGAAAGTATATTACAACTGCCAAATAGGCGCGAACTGCATCCTGCACGCAGGCGTGGTAATAGGCGGAGACGGCTTCGGCTTTGAACCCGACGCACAAGGCGTCTATCACAAAGTGCCTCAAATAGGTGTGGTAGTGATAGAAGACGATGTGGAGATAGGTGCCAACACCACCGTAGATCGCGCCATGATGGGCGAGACACGCATCAAACGCAACACCAAACTGGATAACCTCGTGCAAATAGGTCACAACGTGCAAATAGGCGAATCCACTGTGCTATGCGCACAAGTAGGCGTAGCTGGCTCTACCACCATCGGCAACCATTGTATGCTGACAGGTCAAGTGGGTGTGGCTGGACATATAGAGATAACCGACAACTGCGTCTTTGGCGGACAATCGGGCGTGACAGGTAGTATAAAGAAACCTGGCATGTACCTCGGCACCCCAGCCATAGAAGCAGGCGTAGGCCGACGCGTGATGGCGGTGATGAAACATCTGCCCGATATGTATAAGAAGTTTAAAGTTTAAAGTTTAAAGTTTAGAGGCGAGAGGCGATGAAACAGGCGACATTAAATAAGGCATTCACCATGGTAGGCAAGGGTCTGCACACGGGCGTGATGATACACGCTACGCTGAAACCCGCCGAGGTGAACACAGGCATCCGCTTCTGCCGAGTGGACCTGCCCGACCGTCCCTGTTACCCCGCTTCGGTGCAATATGTGTCACAAACCTCACGCGGCACCGTACTGGAAAACGGCACCTGGCGTGTCTCTACCGTAGAACACATGATGGCAGCCCTGTATGCCATGGGCGTAACCAACTGCCTAATCGATGTGGATGCCCCCGAAGTGCCTATCCTGGATGGTAGCGCACATCCCTATATCGAGCAAATCAAAGCCGTAGGGATCGTAGAACAAGACGCCGAGAGAAACGAATGGGTAGTAGCCGAACCTGTTCACTTTGACAACGGGAAAGGCTGCAAGATGACCATCTCACCCTGCGACCATTACGAAGTAGAAGTGACCGTGGATTACCACTCCCCCGTATTGGGTCAACAGACTGCCGAGTTACACAACCTGGCCAACTTTGACACCGAGATAGCTCCTGCCCGCACATTCTGTTTCCTGCGTGAGATAAAGCCCCTCATCAACCTGGGACTCATCAAAGGCGGAGACATGCAAAACGCCCTGGTGATATACGACAAGAGACTATGGCAATGGCAGATGGATCGCTTGGCTCGCAAACTGGGGCAACCCAGCATAGACGCCAGCCAACTGGGCTATCTCAGTCCATTGAAATACAACAACGAACCCGCACGACATAAACTGCTGGACCTGGTAGGCGACATGGCACTATTGGGCGTTTATATTCGTGGCAAAATCAGCGCCGAGTGTCCTGGACACGGGTTCAACACCAGTTGCGGAAAACAAATTTACAAATCGAATAATTTACAAATTAATATATGATTAGTCCATTAGCGTACGTACACCCCGAAGCAAAACTACACGAGACAGTAGAAGTAGGACCATTTGCCTTTATCGACAAAGATGTAGAGATAGGTGAAGGCACAGTAATTGACCCCAATGCCACCGTGTGTGAACACACACGCATCGGTAAGTTCTGCCACGTCTTCCCCTCGGCTGTAGTGGGTGCTATTCCTCAAGATTTGAAGTTTCAAGGTGAATTGACCTATACCTACATAGGCGACTACACCACCTTACGTGAGTGCTCTACCGTACATCGCGGCACCGCCAGCAAAGGCAAGACCGTAGTAGGTAGCCACTGTCTGATTATGGCCTATTGCCACGTGGCACACGATGTGGTGGTACACGACCATGTCATCATGTCCAACGCCACCCAATTGGCAGGCGAAGTAGTAGTAGAAGACTACGCTATCATAGGTGGCGGCACCCTGGTTCACCAATTCTCGCACATAGGCGGACACGTGATGATACAAGGCGGCAGCCTCATCAACAAAGATGTGCCTCCCTTCGTATTGGCAGCACGCGAACCCACACAATACTGCGGCATCAATAGCGTAGGTCTGGGACGACGCGGATTTAGCAAAGAACAGATAGAACATATCCAACAGACCTATCGACTGATTTATATGTCCAAACTCAATATCTCACAAGCCCTGGAACAAGTGCTGGCCGAGGTTCCACAATGTGCAGAGAGAGATATGATTGTAGATTTTATTAAGAACTCGCCCCGCGGCGTAATAAAAGGATAACAATGGAAAACGAAGAAAAAAGCCTCAATTTCATTGAGCAGATTGTAGAAAAAGACTTACAAGAAGGTAAAAACAACGGACGCATACAAACACGTTTTCCGCCAGAACCTAACGGTTACCTGCATATCGGCCACGTGAAAGCCATCTGCATGGACTTCGGCATAGCCGACCGCTATCACGGCGTGTGCAACCTGCGCTTTGACGACACCAATCCCGCCAAAGAGGATACCGAATATGTAGATTCCATACAACAAGATATTGCCTGGCTGGGATTCCACTGGGGCAATGTGTACTACGCCAGCGACTATTTCCAAAAACTATACGACCTGGCTATCCGCTTCATCCGCGAAGGTAAAGCCTATGTGGATGAACAAACCGCAGAGCAAATAGCCGAGCAAAAAGGTACTCCTACCGAGCCAGGTGTGGCTTCGCCCTATCGCGACCGCCCCGTAGAGGAGAACCTGCGCCTGTTCCAAGCCATGCAGAATGGTGAGATAGAAGAGGGCAAGATGGTGCTGCGCGCCAAGATTGATATGGCCAATTCCAATATGCACTTCCGCGACCCTATTATCTATCGTATCATCACCTCACACCCACACCACCGCACAGGACGCACATGGAACGTATATCCCATGTACGACTTCGCCCACGGACAAAGCGACTATTTTGAGGGCGTGACCCACAGTATATGCACCCTGGAATTTGTAGTGCATCGCCCCTTGTACGACTATTTCATCGACCAATTTGCCGATAGCGACTACCGCCCCCATCAATATGAGTTCAACCGATTGAATATCACCTATACCGTGATGTCCAAACGTAAGATGCTGCAACTGGTAAAAGAAGGACTGGTAGCAGGTTGGGACGACCCACGTATGCCGACCGTATGTGGTCTGCGCCGTCGTGGCTATACACCCGAGGCTATACGCGCCTTTATCAACACAATAGGCTACACCAAAGTGGAAGGCACTATCGACTACACCTGGCTGGAAAACGCTATTCGTGAGGACCAAAAAGAAAAAGCCCCACGTGTGTGCGCTATCTTCGATCCTGTCAAATTGGTACTGACCAACTACCAGGGCGAAGGCGAGGACCTGACGGCTGAGAACATAGACGGACATCCCGAATTGGGCACACGCACCATGCGCTTTGCCAAAGAACTCTATATCGAACGCCAAGACTTCCTAGAAGAAGCCGACAAGAACTTCTTCCGCCTGAGTCCTAACGGACGCGAGGTGCGTTTGAAAAACGCATATATCATCCAAGCTACTGGCTGCGACAAAGATGCTGCTGGCAATATCACCACCGTATATGCTACCTACGACCCCAATAGTAAATCAGGCACCGAAGGTGGCAACCGCAAGACCAAAGCTACCATCAACTGGGTAGAATGCCACACCTGCGTAGATGTAGAAGCACGCCTGTATGACCGCCTGTTCAAAGTGGAGAACCCATCGGCAGAAGAAGGCGATTTCCGCGACTTGCTCAATCCTGAAAGTCTCATCACCAAAACCATCAAAGCCGAGGCTTGGCTACGCAACGAGATGAAAGCTACCGAATGGAAAGATGGCATCGCTCAGGTTAACCACTATCAATTCCTGAAACAAGGCTATTTTGTAGTGGATCCAGACACCACAGCCGACAAACTGGTAATGAACCGTACTGCCAGTCTGAAAGATAATTGGCAGAAATAGTTTAAAGTTTAAAGTTTAAAGTTTAGAGTTTAGAGGCGGTGAAGATAAAAGAGGTTGATAATAAGGAGTATGTCTTCTGCCCATGGCGGAAAAAATACGTGCGACTCACACCCGAGGAGTATGTGCGGCAACAGTTTCTGCATATCCTTACAGAGCAGTATCACTACCCCGAGGGATTGATAGCCGTAGAAGTGCAACTGACCACAGGCCGCAGAGCAGATGCGGTAGTATATACAAAAGACCTGCACCCCCTTGCACTCATTGAATTCAAAGCCGAGACCGTATCGCTTACACAAAAAGTGCTGGACCAAATAGCCGTTTACAACCGCCAGTTTCAGGTGCCCTATCTAATCTTATCCAACGGACCAGAAACCATCATAGCACGTGTAAACGAAACACAAATCACCTTTTTACAAGCTATACCCACCTGGGAAGACATAACCAAAAACGCATAAATAAATCACATTATACATGGAAATAATAAAAACACCTATTGAAGGACTGCTCGTGATTGAGCCACAAGTTTTTCGTGATGCACGTGGCTATTTTGTAGAGACCTACAACGAAGAGCGTTATCAGCAAGCCGGCATTACCGCACGTTTTGTGCAAGACAACCAATCATGCTCCAGTTATGGCGTAGTGCGTGGACTGCATTTCCAACGCCCACCTTATACCCAAGCCAAATTGGTATGCTGCACCCAAGGACGCGTGCTGGACGTGGCTGTCGATTTGCGCAAAGATAGCAAAACCTACGGTCAGTGGTATAGCGTAGAGCTGAGTGAGGAAAACAAACGCCAGTTCTTTATCCCCCGTGGATTTGCACACGGCTTTAGTGTGTTGAGCGAAAAAGCTGTCTTCACCTATAAATGCGACAACCTCTACCACCCCGAGGCCGATGGCGGTATTCTGCTCAGCGACCCCGACCTGAAGATTGATTGGCGCATACCCGAGAACGAGCGCATCTTGTCGGACAAAGACACCAAACACCCTCTGCTAAAAGAGTTGAACAATCCCTTCTAAAACTACCCTATCCTATGAATATTCTCATCACAGGCAGCAATGGCCAGTTAGGCACCGAGATGCGCGATTTGAGTACGCTACATCCCCACCACACCTATTTCTTCACCGATGTGGCTGAGTTGGATATCACCAATCGCGAGCACGTGTGCGAGTTCACACGCGCCAACCATATAGATTTAATTGTCAACTGCGCCGCCTATACCAATGTAGACAAAGCCGAAGAAGACGAGGCCACAGCTCGTTTGATCAATGCCGCCGCCGTAGCCAATCTGGCTGCTGCTGGATGCAAAGTGATACATGTCTCTACCGACTACGTCTTCTCTGGTGACGAACATGTGCCCTGCAAAGAGAGCGACCCCGTAGCACCTCGCACCGCCTATGGACGCACCAAATACGAAGGCGAGCAACTGCTATTAAAAGCCAATCCAGAGGCTATCATTTTCCGTACGGCCTGGCTCTATTCACCCTACGGAAACAACTTCGTGAAAACGATGCTCAAATATGGCAAAGAGCGCGATGAACTGCGCGTGGTATATGACCAAATAGGAACTCCCACCTATGCCGAGGACCTAGCCAAAGCCATCTATGCTGCCATAGAGGCACCAGAATGGCACCCTGGCATCTACCACTTCACCAACGAGGGCGTATGCTCGTGGTTTGATTTCACCATCGAGATCTTGCGCCAGGCAGGAGTAAAGTGCAAAGTCAGCCCTATACTAAGCGAGGAATATCAATACAAGACTCCCCGCCCACACTATAGTGTGCTGGACAAAGCCAAAGTAAAAGCCACCTTCGGTATCGAAATACCCTATTGGACCGATGCGCTGGCACAATGCCTGAAGAAATTATAAAAACGGTTTGGCTTCTTAGTTCAACGGATAGAATACGGGTTTCCTAAACCTTAGATCCGGGTTCGATTCCCGGAGAGGCTACAATGATGACTCAAAACGCAAAAATACAACCTACACTGCCCGCCTTGGCCGTAGATGCTGCTTGCAGCGGCAATCCAGGTGTGTTGGAGTTTCGCGGCGTAGTGGCAGACACAGGTACCGAGGTCTTTCGCCGCGGACCTTATATGCAGGGCACCAACAACATAGGCGAGTTCCTGGCTTTGATTCTGGGTCTAGCCTATTTGAAGAAATACCACCTGCCCTGGACGCTCTATACCGACTCGGTTACAGCCATCGCATGGGTGCGCGCCAAACATTGCAAAACCAAATTGGAATGTACCCCCGAGAACCAAGAACTGTTTCGGATGATTCGCGCAGGAGAACAGTGGTTGAGAGACAACACATGGACTACTCCCATCTGCAAATGGGAAACTACCTTGTGGGGCGAAATACCCGCAGACTTTGGACGGAAATAATTTTTGGCAACTCTGCTTTGCAAAATGAAGAAAAGTTTGCATATTCAAGAAAAAAGCAGTAACTTTGCATCGTTTTATTGAGAACAATAAAAACAAACTATATAACAACTAAAATTTAATACAATTATGACAAAAGTAGCTATTAACGGCTTTGGCCGTATTGGTCGTCTGGCTTTCCGTCAGATGTTTGAGGCAGAGGGTTACGAGGTAGTCGCTATCAACGACTTGACCAACCCTAAAATGTTGGCACACCTATTGAAATACGACACCGCTCAAGGTGGTTTCGCTGGTAAATTTGGTGAGGGCAAACATACTGTAGAAGCAGGTGAGGACTATATCGTAGTAGATGGCAAAAAAATCACTATTTACGCTATGGCTAATGCTGCTGAGTTGCCTTGGGGCAAACTGGGTATCGATGTAGTTTTGGAGTGCACCGGTTTCTATACCAGCAAAGAGAAAGCAAGTGCTCACATCGCTGCCGGCGCAAAGAAAGTCGTTATTTCCGCTCCTGCAGGAAACGACCTGCCCACTATCGTTTATAACGTTAACCACAAGACCCTGACTCCTGCTGACACCGTTATCTCTGCTGCCAGCTGCACGACCAACTGCTTGGCTCCTATGGCTGCTGCTCTGAATAACTACGCTGCTATCCAAAGCGGTATTATGTCCACTATTCACGCTTATACCGGTGACCAAATGATTTTGGATGGTCCTCAACGTAAGGGTGATCTTCGTCGTAGCCGTGCAGGTGCCCAAAACATCGTTCCTAACAGCACCGGTGCTGCCAAGGCTATTGGTTTGGTTATCCCCGAACTGAACGGCAAACTGATTGGTAGCGCACAACGCGTTCCTACTATGACAGGTTCTACCACCATTCTTATCGCTGTTGTTAAGGGTAAAGACGTTACCAAAGAGGGTATCAACGCTGCTATGAAAGCTGCTGCTACCGAGAGCTTCGGTTACAACGAGGACGAAATCGTTTCCAGCGATGTAATCGGTATGAAATTTGGTAGCCTATTCGATGCTACCCAAACTATGGTTAGCAAAATCGACGACGACACCTACCAAGTGCAAGTTGTTAGCTGGTACGACAACGAGAACAGCTACACCAGCCAAATGGTTCGCACCATCAAATACTTGGCAGAGCTGAAGTAATCAGAAATTTCGATAATTCGACAACTCGATAATTCGATAAGAAGTAAAAAAATGCGGTCCAATCGGCCGCATTTTTTATATTTATATAAAAAAATTTGCATATACGAACATTTTTTAGTAACTTTGCACGATATTTTGCGTACTATATATGGCAAGAATACAAGACAAAGACAAAATTTACAAGGCGTTTCACCCTCTGGTGAATTTAATGTTCCGCCTTTCGTATCGCCGATATAAAGTGGTAGGCCGTGAGAACCTGCCTACCGACGGGGCTATCATCTTTGCCCCCAACCACACCAATGCGCTATGCGACGCTTTGGCTATTTTGAGTTTGAGTTTACATCGCATCGTGTTTGTAGCTCGTGCAGATATATTCAAAAACCCCAAAGCAGCGTGGTTGTTAAACGGATTGAAGATCATGCCTATTCGGCGCATGCGCGATGGAATAGATGAGGTGCGACAAAACGACGAGACCATGCAAAACGCCATCAACACATTGAGGTCTGGTGTGCCATTTTGCATTTTACCAGAAGGCACACATCGCACCAAACACTCGCTATTACCACTAGCCAAAGGCATCTTTCGCATTGCCTTGCAAGCCAGCGAACAAGATGGACAGCGCATACCTGTCTATATTGTGCCCGTTGGTCTAGAATATGGCGATTGGTTTCATCTGTGGGATTCGCTACTCATCAATATAGGTCAACCTATCAACGTAACCGAATACGCCCAATCGGCACAAGCAGAATGGAAGAAAGAGCATTCGGAAGATATGACCTATCCGCAATTGATCTTAGCTTTGCGCGAAGAGTTGACCCAACGAATGAAACAGCAGATATTGTATGTGCCCGATGACGAGAATTACGAACAGAATTGGGAAACACTCAAAGCCAATCGGCCTGCTTTGTTTGCGCAGATGGATGCTCCCAAATTCCCCACATGGCTCAGTTATGCATTTATTATATTATTGGCACCCTTGTTTGTGGCTAGTGCCATTATTACTGCGCCGCTGGGGTTATTCACCCTGCTCATCAAACACAAGATAGCCGACCCTGCTTTCCACAATTCGGTACAATTCCTCATGCAGTTTGTCCTGATTCCGCTTACCCTATTTACAGCATATCCATTTTGGGCTTTTGTACAGGAGTACCTATATCAAATGCGTCACTTAAATCGATAAATAATTATGTCTGAGCAAATCATTACAAATCCAGAAATGGTGCGAGTATGGATCACACTGGCTTCATACATCGTACTTCCTATTATTATTATCCACATGTTCATTCGCCTGAAATGGGTGCAAAAAGTAGGTACGGTCATTATGGCGTATGCACTGGGCATCCTAATGGCACTAACCGGTTTGGTGGCATTTACTCCTGACAGCATGGAGGAATTGCAGTTCAACACCGTGCAAAACATGATGATGAATATCGCGGTGCCATTGGCTATTCCTTTGATGCTCTTTAACTGCGATTTCAAACTATGGACCAAGGCTTTGCCCAAAACAATATGGTCATTAGTTGGGGGTATTATTGCTATTCTGGTGGCTGTAGTATCTGGTTATTATCTGTTCCACTCACGTCAAATACCTGATTTTGCCAAAGTATCTGCTATGATGACAGGTATTTATACAGGTGGTACGATGAACTTTAATGCACTGGGGGCAGCACTGGGTGTAGATAAATCGGTTATGGCTATTGTGTTGGCATTTGAGATGGTGTTGACCATGCCTTATATCCTATTTATATTAGGTGGCGGATACAAACTCTTCCGTCGTATCCTGCCTTACAAAGATGAGACCACCAACGAGGTAAGACGCAATACCAAAGGGCAACAATCTATCGAAGCCCCTGTGAGCGATGTAGAGGATTATGGACACATGTTCCGCAAGGACAATTGGTACCTGACATTGGCAGGTTTGGGACTAAGCATCCTGTTCCTTGCCATCGGAGCAGGTTTGAGTATCTTGCTATGGAAAATGGGTATCGTGGCTGGCAATCCTGAGAATCCAGATAAACCTGTGTTGAATGAGTTGGTTATCATTCTCACCATTACCACGCTAGGTTTGATTGCCTCGTTCTTTAAGAAAGTACGCGAATTGCCCAAGACATTTGAGTTGGGTATGTTCTTTATTCTCGTGTTCTCGATTATAGTTGCCTCGCTATTTGATTACCATAGCATAGAAGGTTCCACCCTGGGTATAGGTGCTTTTGTATTATGGATTATTTTGTGTGGCGGCATCATACACTTGCTACTCTGCCGTTTGTTCCATGTAGGAGGCGATTTATTCACCGTGAGCCAAGTAGCGCTATTGTGTTCTCCTCCTTTCGTGCCACCTGTAGTAGGCGCTATGGGCAACAAAAAAGTCCTGATTTCAGGACTTGTGATTGGTCTGATAGGCTACGCCGTAGGCACCTATCTGGGTATCGGCATCTATTATTTGCTGCAATAAACCGCTAGTTATTCTTACGGTACACAAACAGCCGATCGCCTCTATGCACAGGGCGGTCGGTTTTTATTGCAAACGGATGTCCCTTGGTGATTGTGGTTTGCAGGTTGCCTGGTCCGTCATGCAAATCGTGCGCCACTAGTTCATAAGCGCCTGTGGTCTCACCTGTAATGAGCAGTTCATCGCCCTCGGAGATTTGTTCCACCGCTTCGATATAAAACTCTGCTACCGATATATTCTTGAAGAAATTGGTACACTTGCCCACAAACACTTTGGTGCGTGTAGCACATGAGCCATAGGTGCGTGTCCACTCTCCGAGGCGTTGTCCCTGGTAATAGCCATCCCAGAAGCCACGATTGAACACACGCGCCAAACGGGTGTTCCAATCTGCTATCTTATTGTCTATGGTATCTTGGGCATATTCGCCTTGTTGCCAAGCCTCCACGGCCTCTTTGTAGCATTCCACAACCGTCTTCACATATTCTGCCCCACGAGCACGTCCTTCTATTTTTAAGACGCGTACTCCTGCATCCAACATCTTATTGAGAAAAGCTATTGTTTTCAGGTCCTTGGGGGACATGATATACTGGTTATCCACTTCGAGTTCCAGATCCGACTCCTTGTCTTTTACCACATAACCTCGGCGGCAGACCTGCATGCAGGCACCCCGATTGGCACTAGCCCCCAGGTTGTTGAGACTCAGGTAGCATTTACCACTCACCGCCATGCACAAGGCACCATGACAGAACATCTCGATACGAATCAGTTCGCCCTTGGGTCCACAAATATGTTGGGTTTGTATATCGTGATAAATAGCAGCCACTTGGGTCATATTCAGTTCGCGCGCCAACACCACCACATCGGCATATTGGGCATAGAACTTCAACGCCTCGGTATTGGCGATATTCAGTTGGGTAGACAGATGCACCTCCACACCTTGCTGATGGGCGTATTGGAGTACGGCTATATCGCTGGCGATGATGGCACTTAGTCCCACCTCTTTGGCAGTATCAACTATCTCACGCATCAGGGGCAGGTCCTCGGGATACATCACCGTATTGAGAGTAAGATAGGTCTTGACCTGTGCCTGTTGGCAGATAGCCACTATCTTGCGTAGGTCTTGTGTGGTAAAATTAGCACTGGAACGCGCACGCATATTCAGGTGTTCAATGCCAAAATACACGCTGGTGGCTCCAGCCTGAATAGCCGCAGCCAAACTCTCCCAGCACCCCACAGGGGCCATGATTTCTATGGTAGATGGTTCACTATGCACGATTATTGAATGATATATTCTGCTATTTGTACTGCATTTAGAGCAGCCCCTTTGCGTATTTGATCACTCACGCACCAAAAAGCCAGTCCGTTGGGATTGGTCAGGTCTTGCCGTACGCGCCCAATAAACACCTCATCTTTGCCGCTTAGGAAGAGAGGCATCGGATAGGTTTTTGTTTTGGGGTCATCCATTAGCACGCACCCAGCACCCTTGGCAAAAGCCTCTTTGGCTTGGGCGGAGGAAATGGGGCGTTCGGTTTCTAACCATATACTCTCGCTATGGGCACGCAACGAAGGTACACGCACACAAGTGGCACTAACTTGGATATTGGAGTGCATGATCTTGCGTGTCTCGTTGTACATCTTCATTTCCTCTTTGGTGTAGTCGTTATCGGTAAAGAGGTCTATATGAGGGATAACGTTGTAGGCCAGTTGGTAGGCAAATTTATTCACCGTAGGTTGTTCGCCAGCCAGCACTTGACGGTATTGTTGTTCCAGTTCAGCCATAGCTTGTGCCCCTGCTCCACTGGCAGCTTGGTAGGTAGCCACATGCACACGGCGGATGGGGCACACCTGCTGGATAGCATTCAGCGCCACCACCATTTGTATCGTGGTGCAGTTAGGATTGGCTATGATACCCCTGGGGCGAATCAAGGCATCGGCAGCATTGACCTCTGGCACCACCAAAGGCACGTCGTCGCACATACGAAAAGCCGAAGAGTTATCTATCATGATTGTGCCAAAGCGCGTGATGTCCTCTGCATATTCCTGACTCACCGAGCCCCCTGCACTGACAAAAGCGATATCCACGCCTTGGAACTGGTTGCCGTGCTGCAATTGCTCCACTACTATCTGCTTACCCTCGAACATATAGGTAGCTCCCGCACTGCGTGCAGAGCCAAACAAACGAAGTTCAGACACAGGGAAATGGCGTTCTGCCAACACCTTGAGCAATTCCTGACCTACGGCACCTGAAGCGCCAACAATAGCGACTACCATTTTTTGAATAACAGACAAGCGTTTTGTCCACCAAAGCCAAAGGTATTGCTTAGCGCGTAGCGCAATTCACGTTGTTGGGCTTTGTTGAAGGTGAAATTAAGTTTATAATCTATCTGTTCATCCTCGTCGCCCTCCTCGTGGTTGATAGTAGGAGGCACCACGCCATCTTTCAGGGCCATGATAGTGGCAACAGCCTCTACGGCACCTGTGGCACCCATCATGTGACCCGTCATGGATTTGGTGGCAGATAGATTGAGTCGATAGGCATCGTCACCCCACACCGACTGAATAGCTTTCAGTTCGCATATATCGCCCAAGGGGGTAGAAGTGCCGTGCGTGTTGATATAGTCCACTTGGTCGGGTGTGATGCCTGCATCTTGCATTGCCTCGCGCATTACGCGAGCTGCACCTGCGCCCTCTGGATCGGGAGCTGTCATGTGGTGTGCATCGGCATTCATGCCTGCGCCTACCAGTTCAGCATATATCTTAGCCCCACGCTTTTGGGCGTGTTCTAGTTCTTCTAGCACCAAGCATCCAGCACCCTCGCCCAGTACGAAGCCATCGCGAGACTTACTGAAAGGACGAGAAGCCGTGGCAGGCGATTCGTTGCGCGTAGAGAGGGCGTGCATGGAGTTGAAGCCACCTATGCCTGAATAGGTGATATCGGCATCGCTACCACCCGTGAAGATAACGTCGGCACGACCCAAACGTATGGCATCAAAAGCCGAAGCAATAGCATGTCCTGACGAGGAGCAAGCCGAGGCTACGCCATAGTTGATACCTTTTAGGCCAAAGAGCAGGGATATATGTCCCGCACCCATGTTGATGATTGCCTTGGGGATATAAAAAGGACTAAATCGAGGCGTGCCATCTCCTGTAGCGTAGGCTGCCATATCCTGTTCCATGCTGATGAGGCCACCCATGCCACTCGCCCAAATAGAACCTATGCGTTCGGTATTTTCCTTATCCAGTTGCAGACCCGAATCGTCTAAGGCTTGTTTGGCAGTACATACAGCAAACTGGGCAAAACGGTCTAGTTTACGTGCCTCTTTACGATCTAGCAAGGCGCTGGGATCAAAGTTTTTTACCTCGCAAGCGAAGTGCGTTTTATACAAACTAGAATCGAAGGCTGTAATATCCTCTGCCCCACTCTTGCCCGCCTTCATTGCATCCCACATCGTGCGCACATCGTTGCCAATAGGCGAAAGCACACCCATTCCAGTCACCACTACTCGTTTGAGTTCCATGTCGTTCAATTTTAGTTCGTTTGATTTATTCTATTATAAAGAAACAACGAGTCCACAGTTTTTTAACCGCAGACTCGTATTTGAAACCTTTCTAATTGCTTAGGCAATTGCTTTCTCTACATAAGCTACGGCGTCTCCGACCGTTGAGATTTTCTGCGTATCCTCGTCTGGGATAGTAATATTAAATTCTTTTTCAAACTCCATAATCAACTCCACAGTGTCCAACGAGTCTGCGCCCAAATCAGCAGAGAAACTAGCTTCCATCGTTACCTTAGCCTCATCCACACCTAGTTTGTCCACAATAATGGCTTTCACTTTCGATTCAATTTCTGACATAGTGTATAATTTTTTTTAGTTAATAATAATTTTCCGTATCTTATCCACCTAAAGATGGAGTTCTCTTCAAAAGCGACTGCAAAGGTACAACAAAAATTTGACATGAGCAAATTTTAGAGGGCAAAAAGTTGATATTTATATCAAATATAGGATATTTTAGGGCTTTTATTGTCGT